>JAKSBQ010000066.1 GCA_022361075.1 Opitutales bacterium
AAGATCATCCAATCCCCTGGCGCCTTCAGGTGTCGCAACAACGGGAAGACCGTAAGAAAGCGACTCCAGACATTTTATCGCGATCCCGGAGCCCGAAGGAACCGGGTTTATCGAAATTTTGCATCTGGAATATGCATCGGAAAGATCGTCAACTCTACCCAGTTTCGTGATACCCTCATGGCTTTTGATCGCCTCGCACACGTTGCCAACTAGTAACAGCTGAGTGTTTGGGACGGCCTTTTTTAGTCGTTCCCAACAGTTCTCTAAAAACCACTCCACAGCCCTGACATTGGATGCATTTTTATTTCCGATGAACAGTAGGTTGGATTCTTTCGTCGTGTTAAATTTTTGGATTGGGGTAAAGGGTGGATGATAAACCGAATGGAGACCTAGAGTTTGTTGCAAAAAGAGATGATCACCTTCTGAGATTCCAATGACACAATCTGCCCTTTGGAGTCCCCTTAGTTCCTCTTTGGGGGATGTCGAATACCAGTCGTTCAGTCGTTTGGCCTTTTTCGCCACTTCAAAACGATTCGAAAAGCGGTCGTGAGTATCGATGATCGTGCGAATGCCGGGAGGCGTCCACTCGAGGACTTTTGATAACCAAACGTAGTGACAGATCAGGGTATCTGGCTGGATTTTACTCAGATAAGCCTTCCACTGATTCTCAATTGAGAGATCGAACCAGTCATCCAGACGGGCGTTTTGCTTCAAGGCGTAATTTCCGTCGGGCAACCATTTGCGAAACCGGAAACGATTTCTCTGAGCTTTGCTGCCATGGATTGAGGGATGGTTGTATGCGAAGGGAGTGATTTGACCGCTCCAGAACTCCACCATCGCTTCACTTGGGTTTCCCTGAAGATCGAGATACGCGTAGTGAAGGTCATATCCGTTTTGTTTCAGACACGAGGCTGAGTTGAGTAGCCTTGTTCCTGGTCCGCTGATTGTGGGGTGGGTCAGAAAAGGAGCAAAAATGACGATTTTCCGGGACACTTCTTACATTCTTTCGATGGAGTTGGGGAGATTCAGAGCATCGATTTTGCCTCGAATGTATTCCACCGTATCGAGTTTTGTTTGGTTTCTCTTAAGATTTAAGTAAACGCCAAGGGCTTTGGGGGATCGGACACTCCATTTGAGCAGACGGAAAAGTTTTAAAACACTGTTACCTGCTTTCGCCAGATCGAGGCTCATGATTTGGACAAACAGCGGAACCTCCCAAGTGCTTGCATTGGATACCACTTTTGTAAAACCCTTCTGTTCAATTTTTCGTCTCGCAGTTCGCGTCATCACCAGGTGTTTACGATAGGATTCCGGGGTTTCCACCGACGCAAACGAAGTGGCCTGATCGGTATGTACCCTCCAGGTGCCGAGAAATTCGGGAACATGCACGGTATTTGCGACCAACGATGCGCGCATTTCCCATTCGAAATCCGCTGCTGAGCCGAAGTCGTTGCTAAAAAAACCGACTCGATTAAACAGGGATTTGCGAATGAGCAGTTGAGTGATGGAGACATAAACGGTTCCACCATAATAGTGGAGTAATCCGTCGTGTGGGGCGTGCCGGATGTGTGGCTGATGTATCAGCTCCTTAAAGTATCGTGGTGATCGGCATTTATTGAGGTAAAAGCCCTCGATTTCCTTTCCGCGTTCGTCAATAACGGTGAGGTTGGAATGTGCAATGTCGCATAGAGGATGTTTCTCCAGTACTTGGGTTAGTTTTTCGATGCAATCAGGAGTCATCGTATCATCACTAGTGGCGATGTAGATGTAATCTCCCATTGCGAGACGAATGCAATTGTTCCAGTTGGCATACATACCTTCTTTCGAAGCCTGTTGAATACGGATGCGAGGATCGTCCAAACTTTGAAAATACTCCCAGGCACCGTCGTCTGAGTAATTGTCGACGATGACGAGTTCCCAGTTCGTGTAGGTCTGCTGAAGGATGCATTGAATTCGCTCTTCGAGAAAAGGGCGGTTGTTCAGGTTTGGCAGGCAGACGCTAACGAGAGGCGACTTTTTCATGAATCTTAAATAAGAGAGGAATAGATGTTTTTCGTGTTCGTTGCCGTCTGTTCCCAAACTAACTGTTGAGCCTGTTTTTGGGAGGAGATCAACACAGCATTACGAAATTTTTGCTCCGATAGTTGAAGCATCGCTTCAGCGACTTGATTGGGTTTGGTGCAATCGACGAGCAGTCCGCCTTTGCCAGTGACTTCGGGTAAACTTGAACCGTCGTGAGCGATTACGGTGCTTCCTGCCGCCATCACATCTAGTGCGGGCAATCCGAATCCTTCGTAGAGACTGGGAAATAACAACGCGATGGAGTTGTAGTAAAAGGAGGACAGATCCTCTTCCTTCATCCATCCGGGCCATTCAAAACAGGACGAAATGCCTTTGGTCTCAAGCATTGCCAGCTCTTGGTCAGACGGAGATGAGCCTGCAACTTTGACGAGAGGTTTGTGTCCCTCGGAGACACAAATTTTGACAGCCTCGACGACTGCCCCGAAATTTTTGTAATCATGACGAGTACCGACGAATGAAAAATAGTCCAACGAAGGCGCTTGCTGTTGATCAGGTTTACAGAAATCAGAACCGGACAGGACGACTCGAATTTTATCACCGTGCCCTGGGTAGAAGAAGTCGATGTCGTCCGCAGTATTTTGAGAAACGCAAATGAGAAGATCTGCTTTTTCAATGGCATCCTTTTTTGCAGGCACTGTAAACGGATCTTGTTCCTGATGATTCGGAAAACGCTCGTGAATGCAGTCGTGCAGGGTGTGAACCAGGGGGTTCTTTAGCTTACTTGCGTCAGTGCAAGATGCCCATCCGTAGTAAGTTGGGTGTAGAATGTCCGTGTCTTTTTCCAACTTTCTCCAAAATCTTCGATTCAGATGAAAATCGAGTTTACGATTTAGTCCGCTTCGGAAGGGGTAAAGAATCTGCGGATTGGATTTACTGAACGAAAGACCTTCGACAGGTTCATCCAAAGTGACCGTCCAGTCGCATTCATCTGAAGTGTAGTGCATCAGGCGGTCGAAGTAGGTGTTCACTCCTCCCCATTTTTGGAACTTGTAGATCCAACCGTCGGAAATGACTTTCATTTAATCCTTCCGAGCAAGGTATCGGACGAGTGTTTTTGCACACTCGCGGATGTCAAAATGAGACCTTGCGAAATCTCTTAATTGTGTCCTTTTCTCAGTTGCGTTCTCCAGATCACTGAGCAGGGAGAGTAGCATATTTTTAAGTGCAGCCGGACAATTTGCCGGAAAAATGGGCAGTCCCGCTTCAGAACAAAGTTCTCCTGCTCCCCCACTTCCAGATGAGATTACCAGGCAGCCATTCAACATCGCCTCCTGCATGATCAATGGCATGCCCTCACCTCGAGTACTAGGAAAGATGAGAACATCCTGTTCCGATAAAAGGTTCTGCATTTCAGCGGAAGAGATCCATCCTACATGCTCAATCCTGTTCCAAACAGACGAATTCTTGTGCTCCTCCCGAAAGTTTTTCCACCATTCTGCACCCCATTCGTTTGGCGGTTTCCCAGCGAGTGTGAGCTTGAACCGCGATCTTTGTTTTTCTGTTAACAGTGATAAGGCTTCGAATAAAACATCAAACCCACGATCAGGTGTAAGTGCACTTGCGCAGATAAGGCGTATGGGATCGTGGAAATGCAGTGATGATTCACTTTTCGTAGTTTCAGAGACGGGTACGCCTGATTGAATGACTCTTTTTTGGTCGAAGTTGAATGATTTGTTGCGGTTTTTCCACTCCTGAAAATGGGAGACGAACAACCCGTTAGCTGCATGGATTTGAGAAGCTAACTTCAGATTTTTGAAGATCCATCGGTTCTTGCTTAAAAACGGCCGAATCAATGGTGCAATTTTTGCGAACTTTCCCTCTGAAGACTCCTGATGGACTTGATACCATGGATGTAGGATCGAATCCTTGCCTGATTGGATGGATTTCATCCAGACGTCTTCAACCCAAAGGCTTTGAGGGATTCCGAACAATTGTGGCACAGAAAGGATCGAAGGTGAGATTCCTGCGAGATTAAAGTGTACGACGTGATCAGGTTTTTCTTCGTCTAGAATCTCTGAGAAGGTGATGGTTTCTCGCTGAGCTTTGAAAATGGAAGTGAGATGATTAAAAAGGGTAGGTTTTTCTGGATTCTGATTGGGAAAAACTCGGTGAACTCGAACACCCTCTTCGTCACTAGATGAACGACCCCCGGACTCACCTGTGACCACTACACAATCATGTTCTTTCTTCAGCTCGTGTACTAGGTAGAAGAGTCTCAGTTCATAACCTCCCTGAGTTTTCGGTGGGAAAAGATTCGATGTGAACAGGATTTTCAATTCACTGTTTCCAAAATAGATTGCACGAAATCTTCGATTGGGCTCCGGGAATAACGATCGCGAATACGCTTGTGCGCTTCGACACCCATTGTTCTCCATTGGTTTCGTTGCTCCCATGCCTTTTCCAGAGCGTTGTCAACGGCGCTAACTGTTGCGATTTGAGCTAAAAAACCAGTTTTTCCGTCATCGATCAGTTCACCATTTCGCCCGCATCTGGTGACGATGGCGATTCTCCCCAACCGCATGGCTTCAACGGTGACCATAGGCAGACCTTCAAAACGGGACGTTAGGATCAGGCCTGCGTGTTTTTCGTAGATCTTTCGGGGATCGTTTTCGTATCCCGCGAATGAAAAGTGTTTCTCAAGTCCCTCCGCGGAGATGCGGGCTTTCAGTTGCTCTACGTTGCCTTGGTCTTCTCCGTAGAGCGTGATGTGAAGATTTCTGTTCTTCCATTTGGGCTGTTTCAACACGTCGACCAACAAGTCTTGTCCCTTCGAGGCAAATTGGATTCGACCGATGCAGGCCAAGCGAAAGTCCTCGGTATCGGGAAATTCAATTGGGGCTTGGTCAAATTCGACTTTGGTCGGATTATCGACGATCCGGTACGATTGCATCTTTTGCAGAAGCAGGCCCTCCATGATTCGCTTGTTTTCTTCGCACAAGAAGAATCTTTTTGCTGCTGAGGCGTAAAAGGATCTTAAATTACTCCATTTACGATCTTCTAGATGACAAGTGGCTTCAGCCACTTGTAGGTTGATCAGATAGGGGATGCCCGATTGCTGGATTTGCGCAAGCATCGGATGCCAATCGAGGTGATGGCCAAATGTGACGATCAGCAGATCAGGTTTTTCCTGAGACAACCATAGCTGGTCTGGGTTGGGCATTTGAGGCAACCTCAGCCTTCTTCGCCAGTTCTTTTTGCGGTGTTCTTCGAGGCTCAAAGGTTTCTCCCTGAGGTGGAGTTTAGCGCCTTGTTTTTGGAGTTCGAGTAATTTAGCTGAAGGTTGTTCCCAGAATTTGAAATTGATCGATATGTCGTGGCCTTTCTCAATCAACTGACTTGCAGCTTCAGCCCACAGAACTTCAGAGCCTCCCCATGGGAGCGCGGTCATCGTAGAGAAGAAGGCAATTTTCATGTAAAGGATCGACTATTTGGGAAAAAGCATCAGCCAATACATCCCCTCAGGACGCCTTTCGGTCAGATATTCCAGAGTGTATAAGGCTGGGTCAAAGGGTAGTTTGGGAAAGTCAACTGGGCAGTCTTCGAACGTTCGCGGTTCGCAGTCAATACGCTCGATTTGATGAGTGTTTTTGAAACGGGCTAGAATTCGCTCGCCGATGTCAGGAATAAAGCAGTCATGCACTTCCACAATGATGGTTGCTGACCTTAGTTCCGGGATGAACCCGGGGTCGAGAAGCATAAGTTCCGCTCCTTCTATATCCACTAAAAGTAGATTTTGGTTCGCTTTTTTTAGGGTTTTGCTGAGGTCTCCCAAGTCGCAGGCTCCGTGGAGTGCGATGCGATCCTCAACTCCGTTAATTCGCGCGAGTTCAGGCAAAGGAGTATTTGGATTTGCCTCGAACGCTGCTACGTTCCAACTCGTACGAAGAGTAATACCTACGGCATAATAACCTTCTGCTGCACCTACATCGATGAACTGGTCGAAGGGTTGTTGAAACAGTTTTTCGAACAATGGATTTAGCTCCTTTTCGTAGGTTCCCAACAGTTTGGGATAGTACTCACTGCCGATGCTCTTGGAGATGTATTTCATGCCTTCAAGCATCCCTAGGCACTTATGGTCATCTATTGCGCTCAGGATGATGGATTTAACCTTTTGCTTCGGCCAGTCTCTTAGCAGATGTTTAACGATCCAGCGTTTGATTTTCCTCATCTGGCAATTAGTCGGTTTTTTCCGTCTTCCAATGCATTTTGGGTCGAAGGATTCCCCACCAGGCATGTTGGAACTCTTTGCGCATCGAGCCAGTATCGTGCACCGTAAAACTCACGGCTGATTCAATGTAGGAATTAGTGTGAGACGCATCGGTAGACAGGCAAATATCACAGGAGTAGAGACCGTCGTTGAGAAAGTTCGCTGGAATCGTCATTCGACTTACATAGGTACCTTTTGAGTGAGGTTGGTAGCCCCATTGGTCTTCAGAGCTGATTGCGGACGGCAAATTGGGGCTGGAAAAAACCTTTGCGCCGAGACTGTTATTGAGGATGACTGATGCATTCAATCTGGCACTATCTTTCAGGCAACGATAACCGATTTCCACGTCGATGGGTAAGTCGATATCGACATTGTCAGAGGGAACATCGTTTGCCTTGAGTTTAACAGATTCGATCTTTGCGATGTCATCCCCCTCAGAACCTTCCCAAATGGAGTCGGATGAGGAGTTCGAGTCATCATCTTTTTTGAGATAATCTTGAATGAGGTCTTCAGTGTCTCCTTCTCCTGTAAGTTCACCCTTGTGAAGGCGAATGGAACGAGGGCATAGGTTAGAAAGCACGTCCAACTGATGACTGACGAAGAAAATCGTTCGACCTTCCTTGGCCAGCGATTTCATTTTTTCAATGCATTGCTTTCGATACGTTACGTCTCCAACAGCGAGTACTTCATCTACAAGTAAAATCTCCGAATTGAGATGAGCGGCCACCGCGAATCCAAGTCGAACATACATGCCGCTTGAGTAGCGTTTCACAGGGGTGTCGATGTGTTTTTCGATACCAGCAAAAGAGACGATCTCATCGAAGCGTTCTTTAATTTCCCGGCGAGACATACCTAGGATTGTTCCGCTAAGATAAATGTTGTCCCGGCCTGTCAATTCGGGGTGAAAGCCAGTTCCGACTTCCAAAAGGCTCGCGACTCGTCCTCGAATGAACGCTTCGCCTTCGGTGGGTTCAGTAATGCGGCTTAACAGTTTGAGCAAAGTACTTTTACCCGCACCGTTTTTTCCAATGATTCCAATCACATCTCCTTTTTTGACTTGGAAGGAGACATCTCGAACGGCCCAGAAATCGGTAATACGGTTGCGTTCTGGAGCCCTATTTCCTTTTAGCCTTCCTGCCAGTTGAGTGAGTTCGTCCCGTAGGCTCTTCGCGCCTAGTTCGCCAAGACGGTAGCATTTTCCCAAATTGCTGACTTCAATGATGGGTTTATTCATTTGGAGATGCTCAGACGGTATCCACAAAAGTGCGCTCGACTTTACCAAAAAGCACGAGCCCGCTGAAAAATAGCAAGAAGGTGACCAGTAAAGAGAGCAGCATGTATTGAAGATTAAACGAGCCCGCGTTTAAGAGACAGACTTTCAAAGATTCAACGACCATGCTCATCGGATTCAGAATGGCCAGCCATTGCCATTTTTCTGGAATCATCGACAACGGGTAGACTAGCGGGGTTATATACATCCAGATCTGTACGAGAAATTGTTGGATGTGTTGCAGATCTCTGTATTTCGCGGTGAGCGCAGAGAGCCAAAATCCTGTGCCAAGCCCAATCATACCCGCTTGTATGATGATCAGGGGAAGAAACAAGGCATTCCATGAAATTACCGCTTCTTTCCCGAACGGGGTCATGGTCATGTAGTAGGTATAAATCACAACGAACGTGAAAAATTGTATCACCCAGCCGATCAGTTGCGAAATTGTCGCCGAAAAAGGAACAATTAGTCTGGGAAAATAAACTTTACCGAACAGATTTGCGTTTACTTGAAAGGTGTTGCCTGTCGCTTGAAGAACGGTGGCGTGATAGTTCCAGGCCAAAAGCCCTGCCAGATAAAACAACAGCGGGGGAAGACCGTCAGTTGGCATTTGGGCTACTTTCCCAAAGATTACAGTGAAGACCAGAGTTTGGATGAGAGGCTGAATTACATACCAAGCTGGACCCAGTACCGTCTGTTTGTAGCGTGAGGAGAAGTCACGATACAACAATAGAACAAGAAGATCTTTGTATCGTTTCAATTCCTGAATATCGAATGGGATTAAGCCCTTTCGCTTTCGAATGTGGATTTCGAAATTTGGATTGATGTCTGACATCATCTAATTCTCTAACACGCTACCGCCACTGGACGCAGTTGATTTGAGCCCGCATGGCATCTATTCAATATCGAAACTTTCCCCAACGGCTGTTGTGGAATTGTGTAAAAAGTTATTCACATTAATTCACAAACCGCAAAGGTTTTTGTGTTTTCGATTTTATCCCAGCAACCCGCTGTTGGCAAAACTGTAAAACGCCGTCTGACTTTGGTCGGGCCTGGATCGTCCGAGGATCACGTGATCCAGAAAATCGATATCAAGCAGTTCGGCTGCTTCACGGAGTTTTCGAGTGACTTCGATGTCTGCGGAGCTCGGAGAGGGATCTCCCGAAGGATGATTGTGTACCACAATGACTGCTGAGGCGTTCAGTTTGATCGCCTCTCGGAAGCACTCCCTCGGGTGAACTAAGCTTCCGCTGACTGTTCCTGAAGTAACCTCCTTGGCTTTGATGAGGTGGTTTTTGCGGTTTAACGCCAAAACCCAAAACTTTTCTACCTCCAGTGAGGGCAGCATGGGTTGGAAAAATTGAAAAACCCGTTCCGGATCATCCAGCACCTTAGGCTCCTGCACATGCGCAGTCAGGACCCGATTCGAGATTTCCATGACAGCCTTCAGTTGGAGCGCCTTTACATGTCCGATTCCGTGAACTGCAGTGAAGTCTTCAACTGTCCATTTCGTGAGCTCTGCCAATGAGCCTGCTTCAGAGATCAGATCGAAAGAGACTTCCAGAACATCCTTTTGTTGGCTTCCGCTGCGAATGAGCATGGCAAGCAATTCGATGTCACTCAGGGCTTTTGCGCCGAGCTTCTCAAGTCGTTCCTGAGGGCGGCCTTCGGAGGAGAGTTGTTTGAGCTTCATGAGGTGGTGGATCACGCGAGCATGAAAAAACCCGCTCTTGGATGGTAGCGGGTTTTGCTAAAATTTGTAAAGCAACGAGTTACTGATCCATAATCGTTTTGATCTTATCGATGTAGGGCGTGAGGGCTTTGATGTTGTCGGGATTTACATTTTCGGTCATGGCCACCATCCCTTTCACTTGCTCAAGCGCTGCTCCGAGCTGTTGTTTGAACATCGCCTTCTGAGCGTCATCGATGCCTGGCATGTCGTCGATTTCTTTGAGCTTGGCCATCATGTCACCCATGCCGTTTTTCTCCATCTCTTGTTTGACGGTGATTGCCATGAAGGTTTGCACGATATTGATGGTATCCGCAAAGAGGGCCTCACCCGATTTATAGCCCAGTGGCTTGATCATTTTTTCGAAGTCTTTGTAAAGCTTGTGCCCTTTAAGTGCGTTAAATCCGGCCTGCATCATCTCGTCAACTGTGCCGTCTTCTAGGTGATCTTCTTGAGGATAAACATCGTCTTCATGTTCTTCCATCCACTCGTTGACTTTTGGGTAAGCAGAGATCCATTTTTCGATGGCCTTTTGAGTCAGGGTTTCTCCCTGACAGAGGTATGCGAGTAGAAAGAACGAGACTGTGATGAGTGAGATTTTTTTCATATGGGTCTGATTTATGGTTTGGGAAGAGCGGGCAATTTTGGGTGGCCCGCAGTTAGCTATTAAGCAAATGACGTTGAAGTCAACGTGTGTATTTAATATCAATTTCCATTTAGTGAAACTACGGTCATGACCTCCTCTATTCAATTAGCCTTGAAACGTTTGCGATTCCACGTTCATCAAACACCGCTGGTCGAGTCGTCTCAACTCAATCGAATGCTGGGTGCACGGATCCTGTTCAAAGCCGAAAATCTTCAGAAAGTAGGCGCATTCAAAGCGAGAGGCGCTTGCAATTGTTTGATAGCGAGGATCGAGTCAGGAGAAATGCCAATCCGAGTGATTGCCAATAGTTCGGGAAATCACGCTCAGGCAGTGGCTTGGGCAGCCAGGCAGTTTTCGATCCCCGCGACGATTTACATGCCGAAAAATGTGTCTTCAATAAAAGCCCAGGCGACGCGTGCCTACGGCGCGGAGGTGATTTTTGGAGACGACCGGGCGGAGGTGGATCAAATGACTGAAGAGGCATCGGAAGATGAGGGAGTTTTTTGGATACCACCGTATAACCATCATGACGTGATTGCTGGACAAGGGACTAGTGTGTTCGAAGTGCTCGAACAAGATCAGGAATTTGATGCTGTGTTTGCACCGTGCGGTGGAGGTGGTCTTCTCTCGGGATGTTTGATTGCGTGTCGTGAGTTTTCGGAGCACATCCAAGTGATCGGAGTGGAGCCGAGTGAGGCGTGTGACGCTTACGAGTCGGTTAAAACTGGCAAAATCCAGAGGCTTTCCGAGGCTCCAGACACTATCGCTGACGGAGCTCGCACCTTGTCAATTGGGAATAAAACCTATCCGCATCTTCAACAATTGGACGACTGGTTTCTGGCCGAAGAGGAGGACATCCTCTACTGGACCCAGTGGCTCAACCACTTGCTGAAAATAAGAGTGGAACCCACCGCAGCGATGGTCATGCAAGGGGTTGTGGGGTGGTTGCGAAAGCAGAGAGAGAACAAGCGACTTTTAGTGGTCCTGAGTGGAGGAAACATGGATGCGCAGACTACTGCGAAGATTTGGAAAAGGGACAGGCTTTGCATCACTCCCGGAAAAAAGTATCCCTTGCGATAAACTGCTAATTTTTTAGGATTTAAAACATGAATACCCCAATTGTTGTAGTCGGAAGTTATGTTCAGGATTTGTCGTTTACGACCAATCGATTTCCGGCTCCCGGTGAAACGATTATTGGAGAGTTTTTAACTGGCCCCGGAGGCAAAGGTTCAAATCAGGCAGTTGCGGCCCGTCGAGCGGGTGGAGACGTGTGTTTCGTGGGTGCGGTAGGCGCGGATGCGTTTGCATCGGTTGCTAAGCAGTTTCATGAAAATGAGGGTATTCATGCAAAGTGGCTGGAATCGAAGGACGTCAGTTCCGGTGCGGCCTCAATTGTCGTGGATGCTTCGGGGCAGAACCAAATTGTGGTGGCCCTCGGAGCCAACAATGAGTTGAAAAGCGAGGAAGTGAGTAGCCGATTGCCCGAATCGGCGGAGATTGTCGTCACGCAGTTGGAGACAAACCCGGAGGCGACGATGGAGACGCTGAAGTGGGGACGATCGAAAGGAGCTTTGACGGTATTGAACCCAGCTCCGATGAGAGAGGATTTTGATGCCAATGTATTGCAAGAGTGTGATGTGATCATTCCAAACGAAACTGAGTTCGTGAGTTTGTTGAAAATAATCGATCCGCAAAAACACGCGCTCTTCACGGAGGAGCATTTGACGGGACTATCCGGGGATCGATTGCATGCGAAGTGTAGGCTTTTGGGAGTCAAAGAAGTGATTTTGACGCTTGGGAAACAGGGAGCGTTCTGGTCTTCCGAAGGGCAGTATCAAGTATTTCCTGCGATTGAAGGAATCCAGGCGGTGGATACCACGGGTGCGGGTGATGCCTTTGTTGGTGGGTTTGCCGCTGGTTGGGTGTTATTTGAAAAAGACTTCGGCAGAGCTGTGGATTATGGAGTGGTTGTCTCTGGATTGTCGGTCACAAAATTGGGCACTGCGCCCGCGATGCCGAAACAAGAAGATATCGTTGCATTCCTGGAGACATGAGCCTCTGATTGCTTCCTGAAATTTCGAAAACCAACACTTCCTAATCCATGAATCCCATAGAACTCGCACGTTATTTTGATCACACCAACCTAAAGTTGGACGCCACTGAAGCGGATATTGAAAAACTCTGCCAAGAAGCGATCGAGATGGGCACCTATTCGGTCATGCTTTACCCTACTGGTGTAAAGCAGGCATCCACGTTATTGAAAGGAGTGACCCCGATGGTAGGAACAGTTGTAGGTTTTCCTTCTGGGCGATTTTCAAGTGCTTCGAAGCAAGGGGAAGTCGTGGAGGCTGCTAAAAATGGGGCGGCTGAAGTGGATGTGGTTGCGAATTATCCTGCATTGATCGCTGGCGAGCCAAATTTGATGGAGGAGGAGTTGAAGCTGCTGACGGAAGAGGCTCATCAAGCTTCCATGAAAATCAAGGTGATCGTTGAAACCTGTTATCTGACCGACGGTCTAATTTTAGATGCTCTCAAGATTTGCGAGAATGTGGGTGTAGATATGATCAAGACGTCAACGGGCTTCGGAAGTGACGGGGCAAAGGTGGAGCATATCCAGTTGTGGAAAAACAACCGAACTACCCATATTGGTCTCAAAGCTTCAGGGGGAATCAGGACACTAAACGACGCGATTACTCTCATTGAAGCGGGTGCAGATCGTTTGGGCCTTTCTGCGGGCTTGGCCATTCTCAACGAACTGAAGACCGGAGAAGAGGGAACCCCAGCTGCTGGTTACTAGGATTGCAGGAAGTTAACTCATTTTATGTGCCCAAAATTCGACGTCTTGAACGAAGGCTTCGATCTCGTCGATTTGGGAGTCCCAACTAGTCATCAACCGCCAACCGCCGACTTTGTTGAACGGGTAGAAATTCCAGCCCTGCTTTTCAAGATATTCAGGTAGCCCCTCCGGCATTTCGCAGAAGATCGCGTTAGTCTCAACTGGGTAAAGGATTTTTATGAAATCGAATCTATCCATTTTTTCGGAAAAGATCATCGCCATTTCGTTGGCGTTTTGAGCGTTGCTTTTCCACTCACCAGATTCCAAATAACCAATCCATGGAGCACTTAAGAATCTCATTTTAGACATGAGTTGGCCGCTTTGCTTGACACGGTAATCAAGGCGGTCCGAGACTTCTTTGTTGAAAACAACAAGCACCTCGCCGAAGCCCAATCCGTTTTTCACCCCACCCAGACTTAGGAGATCGACTCCGGATCTCCAGGATAGCTCAGCAGGAGACGCCGCGAGGGAGATGCACGCGTTGCTGAACCTTGCGCCATCCATGTGTACATGCATTCCTTTTTGGTGTGCTTCGTTCGAAAGTGCTTTGATTTCATTAGGAGTGTAGCAGGTGCCTACTTCAGTGCACTGTGTGATGCTGATGAGTCCTGGTAGAGTTCCGTGAACCCCATGCGAAGATTCAATAATCCCGTCCAGCGAACCAAGCTTCATTTTTCCGTTGGGTCCGTCCGCGAAGCGCAATTGGACACCTGCTTTAAAAAAGGAAGGAGCATGACATTCGTCGTTTTCAATGTGAGCGAACGGATGACAGACGACGCTTTGATAACTTCTGATGCTCGACGCAATGGACAGGCAATTCGCCGCGGTTCCTCCGGTTACGAAATAGACATCAGCCCTGGTTTCCAGCCACTGTTGGATGACTTCTTTGGCCTGTGTGGTTTGGTGATCTTCGCCGTAGGCTGGGACATGACCTTCGTTTGCTTCAATTAAACCCCGCATTGCTTGAGGGCTGATTCCCGCATTGTTGTCGCTGGCAAAATTCTTGGATTTCATCTGATGATTGGAATTATCAGAAAAAATATTATTAAAAGAAATTTAATTTTTGGGGATTCTACCGATAAAGAAATAGATAATTATTGGTAAAGTTTATCTAAAATGAACTTGCGAATGCCTGCCAATCTGTATTGTTTAAGTAGTCTCTACCCTGAATAAAAGATCCGTTAAGTCCACCAACGCAATTTGTAAGAACGTCAGTTTATTGAATTTTTCATTCGGCCACGAATGAAGAGCGAGAAAGAAAAAGCATACTAATCATCAAAGGAGCCGCTCGATTTCGAGCGGCTTTTTTTGGCTTTTGAAAAAGGGTTGTGATCTACGGGACGACTAGCGATAGACTTTCGGTGTACTCCTTGTCCTTGTGCTTGAAAACCAGTGTGATACGGTGCTCCCTGCCCGAGGTAAGGCTCAGGGGAGTGTCTAATTCAAAACGTCCGTCTAGAACAGGGATGTTCATGTCATTGTTTTCCCATCTCAAATGAAGAATACCTCTCTCAAGACATGGGATGATACCTGCGATGGTGACCTCGTTCCGAGCGACTTTCACTGGTGTTGAGTTGATAGGCAACCGATTGACAGAAGTGATTTGTATCGGGTCCTCAAATTGGACATTCAGAGTTTTTAACACGATGGATCTTGTTCCATTCGATACGACAAACTCGAAATGGTTGTCGCCGAGATTCAGTGGTACGAACACATCAAATGGACCGCTTTCATCTCCTAACCAAATGGCTGCGCCTGTCTTCGTATTGCGCAATTGTGCGATTAGTGAACCCTTGAAGCTGTATCTACCTTTCAATCGGATCACGGGACTTAGAGATTTAAAACCACCACCTTCTACGCGTTCCAAGATCTCGCCATCCACATATTGTTGGCCGTTTATGTGACTGGAGATGACATTTTCAATCTCGATATCAGAGTGCTGGTGAGATACCACAAGGTAGTCGAAATAAGTGTGACCGTTGATCTCGACGGATGCTTTGAGGGTATGGCTGCTATTCTCCTTTAGTTCAATCGAGCCAGAGAATTTGTGGTCATGAATGGGCAGTTTTCGCTCAAGATCGCTCGTACTGATGGTTACTGTTCCTTCGGCGAGCGCTTCGACCGTCCCCTGAAAGAAGAAATTTTTTAGTTGGGTGGAGATACGCTTGTCGGATCCATCTCGTTGAGAGAACCCTCTGTAGGATAGGTAGGAAGCGGGTTGGAGGTCGATAGGATCGGACAGGACAAACGTAAGCTCTTGTGAACTGAGGACCAGGTTTTGGTATTTGGTCTCGATGAGAATAGTATTTTCTCCTTCTCTCAAAGTGTAGCGCACTTCAAAACGACCTTCAGATTCCCTCACTAAAATGGGTTGGCCCGAACCACTCTCGGCATTCAGTCTGGCCCATTCGGCAGTCTTTGAACTCCCAACCAAAACGATGCTTGGAATGGTCGTTTTTATTGGTTCGGAAACTTCACTTTCAAGCGGTATAGAAGATACTATTTTTTCCCCTACTTTGAATTGAATCTCTTCCAGAGAGGGTGGTTGTAACCTGATAATTTGTCGCTCTTCTGTGTGATAAAAACCATCGTACCATCGAGCTTTCAGTTCATTGACGCCATCATTGAGTGCCAAATCGAATTCACACTGAGAGTCTTTGGTTTCAAAGATGAATGTACTTTCAGTCCCATTGACGATCACCTGTCCGTCGTAAGCTCCTTCAACCCGAATCTTCGCCCTGAGTCGGTTGAGATCAGTCAAGATTGTGGATTGGTTTTCGTCGAGAAAGAAGAGACCATTTTCTGAATCGTACTTTGAAATATCGATGTGGATCTGAGAGAAAACTGAATTTAGTGACCAGGTCACCCCAGCCAAGAAGACGCCCAAACTTCTGAAAAGAGATGTCTTGGCAGGCTTAATCATTTTGAACTAAACTCGCTTATGAGCTTGATTATTTTTTGGATGAAGGACAACTGATCACTGATCTTTACCTCAAGATCAAATGCCAAGGTATGATGATGGTTTTCTTGGTCGTAAGCGGACACCTCCACAGTGTAGAAGCCTTCTTTCAAAACCATGTCTGTCTGGAAAGTATTTTCCACTTCGGAAATCTGTTTCCGATCGGATGTGAGTTTCCATCGAATGTCATAGAAAGGCTGAAAACTCTTTTCCAGATCTTTGGGAATCAGCAGAAACTGGTAGGGCCTCATAAACCTAACCAAATTGGAGTGCGCACGAGCCTCTATTACAAAAGGTAATGTATCTTCGCCTTGGTGACGGCTCGACTCAAAGGTTGCAGGCAGCTCAGTATCTGACTTTTCCGAGAGCAATCGATTCATAGCTGAAGATTGGAACTCGAGGGCCAAAATTGAAGCAGATCCGTTTATGCGGTTTCGATCGGTTTCTGATCCAATCATGATCCGAGCTTTACGAGTACTCAGGGGGTAATTGTGACGCACGTAACCAGTCCCGTAATTCACCTGGTCAGGTTCGCTGTCGTCACCCCAGTCGATGTAGAGAGATTCGATTGTGCCACGCCAGTCAATGCACTTGCTTAGATCAATCCAAACTTCGTAATATTCTCCGGTTTCCCGAACAGCATAAAGTGCTGGTCGATAGGTAATGATGGGTTTTGATGGTGAGGAACGGTTGTCAGCTTGACCGACGTGAATGGTTTCCTGATCGACTGCCCACTTCCCTGAGGAATCTTCAACAAGGAGAGTAACCGAGTATACACCCTCTTTCTCAAAACGATGTTTAAGAACCTCGTCGGTCTCTTGAATCCATTCGAATTCCCCTCCGCGATCTCCCCATGAAATTGCTCGTTTGACTATCGGTGATTCTTCGTCCTCAGTCACTGATGAAGCAACGTTCGCCACAAATGTTGTGCCGGTCTCTCCACGTTTCGGATAAACTAGAATCGATGCAGATGGAGTAGTTGCAGTGTCCGATAATTGCCCCGGAATTTTCCACTGTGAAGCGACCTTAAGTGTATCATTTTCTGGGTTCCACACATTGTAATTTCCAGGCTTAAGCACTGGAAAAACCGTGAGCTGCTGGCGTTCACTTAACGCTTCGATCTTAGAGTGGTTTGGAAGAACAAAATTTCTATTTTCTGAAAGAATGATGGAGCTTGACGGGATCAGACTATCCGAAGCAGACGCTGAGACTTCAGCTTTCCATTGGCTTCGAATGTATAGGGGAACAGCGATCAGAAAGATCGCTATCCCAACGATAATCGTTGTAGGATTCCTGAGAAAACTTACGATTTTCTTAATTAGGTTGAATCCACTTGAAGTCGTTTTTGAAGTATTGCCTTTTTCGAGAACGTCGGACTCCGTTGCTTTCGATGGAGGTTGAATTTTCCCAAAACTAAACTTCTTTTCAAGAAGCGCGTAAACTTCCCTGATGGTCAAGTTCCCTTCGGCGAGCTCGGATTCTAGTCCCCAAAGAACAATGAGTCGCGGATGACCCTCGTCGTTTACAATTTGGTAGAGTTCAGGGTGTTTATCTGGGCTCGGGAGAGTAAATGATTCAAGTGAGATTCTCTCGTTAAAATTCAAGGTTTTCCCTGAGATATGATTCTCCAGTGCTTCAATGGAAGAGAACAGCTTCACCATCTGTTCCGCCGGAATTTTCGCTTCTGAAACATCGTAGCCCTCCTCAACTGAGCAGGATGGAACCAACGAGCCCAGGTCGTAGTAGGTTTCTCCCTCTGGATCGGTGACTGTTCTTGGGAAAAAGTAATTGAAGAATTCCCTAATCCACAATCCGTCCTTGAGAAGGATTCGAGTGTTAGAAAGATAGCTCTTGTAAGCCAGCCCTTCTGCGTCTTTCAACCAACACTTGCGATTTTCCAGCTCAACCGGCATTTAGAGTGTTGGGTTGCGAGAAAACTACTGCTTCGGAGTGCCGTCGTCTTTTTCCTTTTTAACTGCAGGCTCGAGTTTTGAAGCACCGACGACTTTAGGTTCTTCTTTTTTTTGCGGAGCACCCACCGAGGAGCGACCACTGAAGCATGAGCCTTCCTCAATCGAAATAGTTGCTGCTGTGATGTCTCCCTGAATGTTTGAGGTGGCTTTGAGCACGCAACGTTCTTCTACAGATACGTTGCCTTCAATATTTCCATAAACCGTTACTGATTTTGTATGTATTTCGCCTTTGATAGATGCGTTGTCACCTACCGTGAGATTGCCGGTCGAATTAACTTCTCCTTCGATTTTGCCATCGATGACTAGATCGTTGGAAAACGTTAGCGATCCTACGATACTGACATCGCTGGATAGGATATTTTTGTAAGAATCAGTCGATTTATTTAGTTCAGTCATTGTGGAGTATTTATGGTGAGAGGGTATCAGGAGTCACCTCCTTTGAACCTTCAGAAAGTGTAGTTGATGTTAAGTTTGGTTACAAGGATACGGCTGTGGTATTGGAAATTTAATTAGGTAGATGAATACTACGATACAAAACTCAAACTTCAATAGGGGTTAGTTAATACTTATTGTTGATGGATTTCCAGCATTTTTCAGGTGCTTTTGAAGTAAGAACCACTCGGGTACCGAAGATTGCCGTGATAAATGGAGTCATCGGCTTGTTTGTCGATACATTTAATCCCAATGTCAAAAATGTTGCGAACAACCATAAACGGAGTTTCCCAACCAACAAAGGACTTGACGGAGGGCTCTCTAAATCGTCGTTTAAGTGGGTATGACCACAAAAATCGTGCTTAACGGAGCAAAGGGAAGAATGGGGAGGGCCATATGTGATGCTGCCTCTGACGGAGATTTTGAATTTGTATCGCTCTGTGATATTGGCGATGAGTTAGGAGACGCTTTCAAGTTGGCAGACGTGATTATCGATTTCAGCCACCATAGTGCTACCCTGGGAATTGTCGAAAAGGCAGTAGATCATCTGAAACCGGTGGTGATTGGTACTACGGGGCACGATTTTGCGGAAAGGGAAAAGATCATTGCACATAGTAAAAGCATTCCCCTCGTGTGGTCGGGCAATTACTCGATGGGAATGAATTTGTTGTTTTATTTTGCTCAGAAGGCTGCGGAAGCATTGCCTGAGCTGTATGAGGCCGAGATTATCGAAGCACATCATCGCCACAAAAAAGACGCTCCCAGTGGGACTGCAATGGATATTGCCAGGAGAATCTGCAAGGGGCGTAATTGGAACTTGGAGGACGTGATTCAGTACGGAAGAGAAGGCATAACCGGGGAGCGACCACGAAAACAATTGGGTGTTCACGCTATCAGAGGAGGAGACGTAGTTGGAGATCACACGGTGCAGTTTTTCGGACAGGGTGAGCGGTTTGAGTTACGTCATCAGGCCACTGATCGTAAGGTATTTGCACAAGGTGCTTTGAGCTCAGCCTCATGGGTGGTGGGCAAAGCGCCAGGATTCTACGAAATGCAAGATGTTTTGGGCCTAAGGTAAAGTAACGACCATGATCGCGTTTGTTGAGGGAGTTTTAGAGGAATCGCAACCATTGAGCGCGATTGTGAATGTCAATGGTGTGGGATATCATGTCCATTTATCTCTCAATAGCTCGACCAAACTACCTTCAGTGGGAAATCGGGTGAAGTTGAACACTCTGCTCGTGGTTCGAGAAGACAGCCAGACCCTTTACGGGTTTATAGATCTATCCGAGCGTTCAGCGTTTGTTGCCTTGACGGAGAAGGTGTCTGGAATCGGTCCAAAAATCGCGCTTAACATTCTTAGCCGTTTGAACGTTCGCGCCCTTCAAGAGGCTGTGACTCAGCAAAATGTGCAATTGTTGACTCAATGCCCCGGGATCGGGAAGAAGACCGCAGAACGGCTTGTGTTGGAGTTGAAGGATGTTTTTGCGAAAAGTCCGTTGGTCGACGCTCCCGGCCTTGTTACTATGCCCGATGCTGGGCTTACTGGCCTTTCAAAAACTCAGGAAGATGCGATCGCCGCTCTGACGACTCTAGGGTTTAAGCAGGCTGACGCCCTAAAAAGAGTAGAAAAAGCATGGAAAGGCTCTGGCGAAGAGATGACGGTCGAGCAATTGATCAAATCGGCCCTTTCCTGATAGGGAACCAGTTGTCAGTCGGCGGTCTTCTCCGACAGAGGTCTTTCCAATTCAGATAAGGCAACCTCTGGATCGACGAACATCTCGTTCAGTCCTTTGATGATCGCATCTTCCAGTCCGATTGCTTGAGGTTGCACGTCCTTAACATCGAGGATCTGCGTTTCAATGGTTGGCATCTGTACGGCGAGTAAAAGATCTGCTTCCGAGAGGATCAGGCCGTCCGAGATCGATCCTTCGATTTGGAAAGTTTGTGTTCCTGAATGGATCTCTTGCGGTGCCAATTCCACTAGCGTTTTTTCGTGGGATTGTTCTTTTCTCGAAAGGTTTTTTGTAAGTAAAAAAGCGAAAATGATCAGTAAAACTAGGCAGGTGATGATAACGGTTGAGTTCGCTCTCAAATCGGTGAAAAATTGCTTGATCCAACGGACTTTCTTTCTCCTCACCTTTTTGAAACGTGCGACTGACTTTTCTATTTGAACCTGAGAATCTTTGACGGTGCTTTGATTGTCCGTCGGGTTTGAGCTCCTCTTTTCCCTAAGTTTGGGGTGATATTCCCCCGTTGATTCGTAAAAAGCGTGACGTAAAGATCGATGACGTTCGATGGTACGAGCAAACTTTATGAATTCCACTTCGGACATTGTACCCTTCTTGTATTTTCCGAGTAGTTTATAAAATTGATAGGCTTTCATGTACCGGGCTATTCAAGGGGTGGTCGTTTCATCTAAAACTCATGCGAGGAAAATTCACCTATTCAACAACGTTTCCTTCGGTGTTCTTAAAAATATAAAATTTTGGTGCTTCAAAAATGGCGTTGACAGTCGAATTTCACTTACGTAACTTCTGAACTTTCGTACGGGTTGGTAGCTCAATCGGTAGAGCAGTGGCCTTTTAAGCCATTGGTTCCGGGTTCGAGTCCCGGCCAGCCTACCACTCTATTAGGTAGTATAGAAAGGTGGAATCTAAATTCAACAACCTGGGTCAGACAGACCTTAAAGTGTCAAAAATTGGGCTCGGGGGTTGGGCTTTTGGAAGTGATTGGGGAGAGCAACCCGTTGACCAATCGATTGAAACCATCGTCGCGGCAGTGGAGTCTGGGTGTCGGTTTATCGATACTGCGGCGGGTTATGGCAAGGGACGATCCGAGCAGGTGATCGCTAAAGCCCTTTCAAGGTTAACTGCTGCTGATTCTGTAGCGGTCGCGACCAAAATCCATCCGGTAATGCCGGGACCGTGGCCTCCATCTCCCTACTGCAAAATTGAGGACCGATACCCGGTCGAGCACTTGGAAAAGCTTCTCGATACGAGTTTAAAAAATTTGAGGACTGATGCGATTGATCTGGTCCAACTGCATACCTGGACCCGGGCTTGGAATAAGAATCCGGTCGCCTTGGAGTGGTTGAGCGAGCAGAAGCGGAAAGGCAAAGTGAAATGGGTGGGTGTCTCTACGCCGGAGCATGATCAGAACTCGGTTATTGATCTCATGAGGCGAGGGCTAGTGGACTCGGTTCAATTGATTTACAACCTTTTTGAGCAAGAGCCAGCAGCAGAGTTGTTGCCTGTTGCGAACGAACTTGGGATCGGTGTCATCGTTCGGGTTGCCTTGGACGAAGGTTCTCTTGTCGGCAAGTGGACCGAGGATCATAGCTTTGCTTCTGGGGATTTTCGAAATCAGTATTTTGGAGGGGATCGACTCCAACGTACGATAACACGAACCAAACGCGTCGAAAAATTACTCAAAGATTCCGGGTATTCACTCAGGGAAGCCGCTTTGAAATTTGTTTTAGATCACGAGGCGGTGGATACTGTCGTTGTGGGTGCGAGAAATAAGAAGCAGGCGGAGATGAATATGCGTGTAATGGAGTTGCCAACTATGGATTCTGTTCTGCTAGAGAGACTTCGGGAGTTTAACTGGCCCAAAGGATTTTGGTACAGCGGAAAGTAGTGATTTTTCGCGTCGAAATTGTTAAATTTTATCGAGTTCAGGTCGATACTTTGGGTTCCCAACCATAGATTTGAATGACTGATTCAGCGGAACCCAATTCAACAGATTCAAGGATCGAAAACGCGAAAAACATTCTCGCGAAAGTAAATGTAAAAGCTCAGCCGAAAGTGTTGATCGAACTCAACCGCCTTGCGAGGTCGGAAGATGTAAGTTTTGATTTAGTTGCGGATCTAGTTTCTCAGGATGTCGGAATGTCAGCCAAGCTTCTCAAGTTGGCGTCGTCTCCCGTTTATTCTAAAGGACAGAAATTCGGTTCGGTCCAGGAAGCGCTCATGGCAATAGGGTTTGAAGAGTTCAAGACCTGTTTTATGTCGGTGACTCTCGAAGACTTCCTCGGGAGTATGGGTTACCCTTACAAGGGTTTTTGGGATCATTCTCGAAGAATCGCGATTTATTGTCGGGAGATCGCCAAAAAATTTGCGAAAAGATATGTAAACAATGCTTACACACTAGGGTTGTTTCATGATGTCGGAGCGGTGCTCATCCCTCTTTACAATAAGGCTTACGTGGAACACATCCATCGCACGCTTCCTTTGTATTTTGGGATCACTGAATTGGAGTACAAGATGGTAAAAACCAATCACTGTGCTGTGGGCGAGTTGTTCGGCCAGACGTGGGGACTTTCCCCTGCTATTTTGACTGCCATGAGGTATCACCATAAACCGGAGAATGACACTAAGTGGACAAAAGAAACCACCACACTAAAAGCTGTTCTCCAATTGGCAGAACTCATTAATGATAAGATTGAGAGGGATTCGGATGAGTTTGCGTCGTTTTCTCCTGCGAAGGACACGTTTGCATGGATTTGTGAGTATTTTGAAACGACACCTTCACACCTTTCAGAGCTGGAGAGACATCTTTCGTCTCTGGAGAAATAAAATGAGTAATCGGATACAACTCGTTCTGCAAGCGGATTAAGAGGAGTCTAATCGCGCTTCTTTACTTGATTTTTTTGTGATATTTGCTTTGCTTTCGGTAACTTTTCTGATTTCCCAAGGTCCTGAAAACACGCTGTTTTCCGGTTATATGATGTGAGTTTAGGTTTGTTGTGATGGTTGGTTCTTATCGTTTTTGGATTCGTGTGCTACCTTTGGTGCTTATTGGGCATCTCTTGAGCGCTTCACCCTCTCAGTATTTTGCGCAATTGTATACTGAGATTTTGGGTAGGAGCCCGACCACGACAGAATGGGTAGCGAATGAATATCGATTCCGTGATGGGACATTTTCAGCAACTTCTGCCCGTGAGTTGGCAGTATCCCTTTTCCAGTCTTCTGAGTTTGCTCAACTAGGTTACTCACATGCGGAGCAAGCTTATCTACTGTTTCGCGCTACACTTCTTCGCGAGCCCAGTCTAGCCGATCAGCAAGGTGTTTACAACCAATTGGTCAATGGGGTGACAGCCGCCAATATAGCAAATGACATGATGCGTTCGGTGGAATACTCTAATTTGGTAAGTAGCCGAATATCCGCTGCTTCAAATCACGCGTTTGTTCCTTCAGGTCCAGTCGAACGAGTCAATATTAGGTCTGGTGGGCTTGGTAACATTTCGGGGTTGGAATTGCAGAATCTCCTTAACGCCACTCCAGCTGGCTCTACCATCTTCTTGACTCAGGGTTCTTTGATTTCCTTACATCAGGGATTGATTGTTCCGTCAGGTGTCACGCTCGCAACGTTTGATGGCGGAGCTGAGGATTCCATTTTTAGGAACACTCGTGCTTACGCCAAAATGGCGAGAATCGTCAGGGCGAATGTTTTTAATCAGGAGTTGATTAGACTCGAACCAGGGGCGAAACTCATCGGTGTTTGGGTTGATGGGCGACGCAGTCAACTACGGGTGGATGATCCACTGCTTAAAATGCCAGAACTTTCGGCGGCTGAGCGGGCATCAGCGGCAGCAAATATTTCAATTTGGGGGGGAACAAACGGTGAAAACACCTCAGAGGTTTCGCATTGCAGAATTTCAGATTCTTCAGGATGGACTTCGATTCACTGTTTGGGGTCGAATGGTTCTGTAGAACCTGGTTACACTATTGTTAATCAGAATTTGATCACTTCTTACTCTGCCAGTCGCGATCTGGAACAAGGTTTTTACACTGACGGGGTCAGTAATGCAGCTTCCGATGCTGTGATTATCAACAATGAAATCATCGATCCTTCTGATGTGGGCGTTGTGATTTTCAATCCGGGATTGGTGACTCCTCAGCGATCGCAAGTCATTTCGAACAAGATTTTGTTTGCAGGAGTGAACGGATGGGGTGGCATCACGATCGACCATATAGTCGAGTCGCAAACTCTGTGTAAGGGACTTAATCCTAACGGACCTTACGATTGTCAGGACATGGGCATTGAGGCGATCACTGCGGATTTTACGGGAACGCTTGTTCAAGACAATTTGATATGGAGTAGTGATACTGCCCATACAAACGTTGGAATTTCGGTGGGTGTCCATATGTGGGGGATCCGTATGTTTGGCAAAGGTAGTCAAGTTTTGCAAAACAGCTTCGGCACGTCTCAACAACCCTTGAACGCGGGTGTTGGAATCGCGATTGCGGGAATGAAACAACCCATTGTTTTGGATAATGTTTTAAACCTGGAGCTTCTGCCTAGTGCGGTTTCCTGTTTGTCAGCCCCTCTTGTTTTAGATCCCACCAAGACTACATTGAATCCAGGAGCTGCGATTCAGCCGGGGTTCACCACTGCTGAGCTTTGGGGGACCCTAAATCCGCGTTCAAATGGGCACATCTCAGGTCTCTATCGATTTCTTCAAGCAACGCAGACAGATCAAGGGGTTGTGGTAGAAACACCCACAACCTCTCTAAAAATTGCAAACCTGAACGGCCAGGTTACTACAGATGAGTGGACCATTGTTCGCTCGGGTCGCCAGTTTGGAGATAGTATCGGTTATCATTTGCTTGTTAATCGTGGAACTCATCAGCATATCCAAGCGACTGAAGCTGGCATTGGTATTTCGCCGTTTACGGGGGCGAGTAACCAATATTGGGAAATTGAATCCTATGATGGGGCGACTCTTGGCAATGGTCTCAGACTTATAAACAGAGAGACGGGTGCTGTACTTGGACACGATGCTATCGGAAACATTTTTGCGGTGGAATCTAAAGCGGATCCCACTGCGAGTTGGTTGTTTAGCAGGGTCGACAAAAGACCACTTGATTTTGACCAGTCGGAGTTACTTTTCATGGATCCTTACGGAGATATTTTTCAAATCTATACCGACAAAGGATCGATTTATGAAGAGCGAAGCCTCGGAAACGCTAATGCGGATTTTGGAATTCGAGCTTTTGCCGATGATGCGACGCACAGTAAACCGATTGGAACTTTCGACGCCAATGGCGATGGAAGTACCGACATTGCCTACATCATGAGCGACGGGAGTATTTTTGTCACTTATATGAATGCGGACGGATATTCCGCAGGAGGCATTATTGGAAATCCTAGGTCGACTTGGTTTTGGGATATCAACCCAACCTGGGGTTCCTGGGAGAAACCAATGGGTTTTGCGAATTTCGGAGGAAGCGCGATTGAGGATCTGCTCGTCGTCGACCGAGATGGTAATCTTGAAGTAGGTTACATTAACAACGGTTCTCTTGGGGCGACTGAAGAATTGGGATCTGCTGCTGCTCTAGGTCTTCAGGGGTTGAACTCTACTCGTGACTCCGCGCTCAAGTCCGTGGGATCCGGTGACTTTGATGGTGACGGTGATCGTGAGTTCTTAATTGTGGCAACCGACGGTGCACTTTTCAGACTCGACGTAACGGGAGGTCAACTCCAACAAGCAGTTCCATTGGGTAATCCAGTTGCGACTTATGGGTGGGGTTTCACTTCGCTGGGAGAGAGCCCGATCAAGCCAGTGGGTATTGCTGACGTCAATGGCGACCGGATGGATGACGTGGTGATGGTGACTCCTCAAGGGGATCTTTTTGCTTATATTATGGGCAACGGTCAGCTACTGGGAGGGGCAAATTTGGGTAATCCGAGCAGAAGCTGGTTCTGGAACTTGAGTTCTATCTCAAATTACTCTCGTCCAGTGAGTATTTCTTACGGTAAGAAGTGGTGGAGTTGGTAGGAGAAACCACTTGTTTCTTCTAAAAAAAACATCTCATCGATAAAAACAGTCTTGCCAACTGAGGATGCAAGGCTACTTTCGGACTCTTTACGAACTTTTGGAGAGGGCTCATCTCTCTTCAAAGAACTTAATCTTAAGAAAATTATTTCTCTCCTTAACGGGAGCTTTGAAGCATGAATATTACACCAAGAGATCTACTAGATGCCGGAGTTCATTTCGGTCACCAACTCCGTCGCTGGAACCCACGTTCCAAGCCTTTTATCCATGACCATCGTCATGGTATCTCCATTATCGATCTGGAGAAGACCTATTCTCAACTTGAAATCGCAACCGCTTTTATTGAAGAGCTTGTAGCTAAGGGGAAAGACATTCTTTTTGTTGGCACCAAGAAACAAGCCAAGGACATCGTAAGAGAGGCCGCAACGAGTGTGAGTATGCCATTTTCAGTGAATCGCTGGATGGGTGGCACCCTAACTAACTTTGTAACGATCAAGTCAAGCCTCGCAAAGTACCATAAGTTCCTTGAGATGGAATCAGATGGTCGTCTGGCTAAACTACCAGGTAAGGAAGCAGCAGCGATTCGTCGCCAAATGGAGCGTATGTTCCGTAACTTTGAAGGTCTGAAGGAAGTTAAAGAGCTTCCAGCTGCCCTATTCGTAATCGATATTAAAAACGAACAAATCGCGATTGCGGAGGCACGAACTCTCGGAATCCCAGTGGTTGGTCTTGTGGATACCAACTCCGATCCGAGTTTGGTTGAATATCCGATTCCAGGTAATGACGATGCGGTTAAGTCGATTCGCCTGATCGTTGAAACTATTTCTGAAGCCGTTCAAAACGGACTTGCTCAGCGCAATATGAACGTTTCTCACAAAGACTTCTCTCCGAAGATCGTTGAAGAGTCCTACGAAAACGAACATGAGTCTGGAGTAACATTACCCGAAGGGTACGAAGAATTTTCAGATGAAGTAACCGCAGCAGCAGCGGTTGAGGAAGCTCAACCTGAAGTTGCAGCTGAAGAACCAGTAGTCGAAGCACCGGTGGTTGAGGAGGACGACTCTCCCGTAGCCGAAGAAGTGCCTGTAGCGGAAGAGGTTGAGGCTCCTGCTCCTGTTGCTGAGGAGGAAGCTAAACCAGCAGAACCTGTTGAGGACGAAAAGCCGGCAGCGAAGAAAGCGGCGGCTAAGAAAAAAACTGCCGCAAAGAAGGCTGCAGCCAAAAAGAAAGCTCCTGCAAAGAAAGCAGCTGCGAAAAAGAAGGCACCTGCTAAAAAGGCTGCCGCAAAAAAAGCCGTTGAAGCTTCGGAAGAAAGTGAAGAGAAGTAGGAATTAAACTCGGAATATTATAAGAACTTATTTAAGAAATTCCCATATTGAGTCATGAGCCAACCAATTAATGCGAAACAAGTAGGAGAACTTCGTGCGAAAACAGGAGCGGGTCTAATGGACTGCAAAAGAGCTCTGTCTGAAGCAGGAGGCGATTTTGAAAAAGCAACTGCCATTTTGCGCAAAATGGGTGTAGCCGATGCGGCAAAACGCTCTGGACGTAGCGCGTCTGAGGGTCTTGTTGAATCTTACATTCACCTCGGCGGCAAAGTTGGAGTTTTAATCGAGATCAATTGTGAGTCGGACTTTGTAGCGAAGAATGATGACTTTAAGGCATTCACGCGCGACATCTGCATGCATATTGCAGCGGCAAGTCCAACTTATTTGGAACGCGAAGATGTTCCGGAGTCTATCGTGAACTCAGAGCGAGAAATCGCCACCGAACAAGCGCAAGGTAAGCCACCACAAGCGATTCAGAAAATCGTTGAAGGCAAGTTGAATAAATATTTCTCCGAGAATTGCCTGATGGAGCAATCTTACGTGAAGAATCCTGATCAAACCATCAAGGATCTTCTCACTGAGCAGATTGCTCTTTTGGGTGAGAACATGAAGATCAAACAATTTGCTCGTTTCCAAATTGGATAAGTAAACGGAGAGTTTCGCTAGAAAACACTTTAAGTGAAAAAGGGCAACCGGCTTTAGGCGGGTTGCCCTTTTTTAAAAAACAGAGTGGTATCGAAGAACGTTAAGTAAGCCCCTTGTTTGCAGTCATCCTAAAACTCCCTTCGTTAGATTCTTTTAGAAAAATGATCACAACGGATATCAATATCGAGCAACTCAACGAGGAATTAGAAAGTGCCACTCCTCAGCAACGGCTGGAGAAAGTGATTTCGATTTATGGAGACCAGGCTATTCTTTCCACTAGTTTTGGAATCCAGTCTGCGGTGATGTTGCACATGTGTGTCTCTTTGAAGGCTGATATTCCTGTGGTTTGGATAGATACGGGCTATCTTTTCCCAGAGACTTATCAATTTGCTCAGAATCTAACCGAGCGACTGAATCTAAATCTGAAAGTTTATCAGCCCAAGATGACTGCTGCTCACCAGGAAGCGATTTATGGTCGACGTTGGGAAGAGGGGAAAGAAGGGATCGAGGCCTACAATCGATTGAATAAAGTCGAGCCGATGAATCGGGCGGTGGTTGAGATGGACGCCGCGGCGTGGATTACGGGTTTACGGCGCAGTCAGTCCAGTTCACGTGAGAAACTCGATGTGCTGCTTCAGCAAAACAAAATTGTGAAGGTCCACCCAATCATCGATTGGAGTAACAAGGACGTTTACGAATATTTGCAAAAGCATGATTTACCCTATCACCCACTTTGGGAAGAAGGTTATGTTTCGGTTGGTGACTGGCATTCGACCTCGAAACTCGTAGATGCCGGAAGCGAAGAAGCGACTCGTTTTGGGGGCGTTAAGAGGGAATGTGGCCTCCACGAATTGTCTGGCCAACCGGATTTCCAGATCTAACGGCTGGAACCATTCTTTGATATCGGAAAAATCTTCCGCCTGGAGATCAAATCATCCTTTTTGTTTGAAGTTTAAACAGGAAGGATTACATGATCTCCAGCTATGCCCAAACGCACTGACATTGAATCCATTTTAATCATCGGTTCTGGACCAATTGTTATTGGTCAAGCTTGCGAGTTCGACTACAGCGGAACTCAGGCTTGCAAGGCGTTAAAAGAAGAAGGTTATCGTGTGGTACTGGTAAACAGTAATCCCGCGACGATCATGACCGACCCCGAGTTTTCGGATGCGACCTACATTGAGCCACTCGTGCCGGAAGTGCTCGAACAGATCATTGCGAAAGAAAAACCAGACGTGCTGCTTCCGACACTGGGAGGTCAGACTGGCCTGAATCTCTCACTTGAGTTGGACAAGCTCGGTATTCTTGAGAAATACGGAGTCGAACTCATCGGAGCGAAGCGCGAAGCAATCGAAAAGGGTGAGGACCGCGAACTCTTCAAAGAGGCGATGGTGAAAATCGGTCTTGATGTGGCAAGATCCTATCGGGTCAAATCGCTCGACGAGGCGCGGGAAGCGGCCTACGACCTTGGCCTTTTCCCGGTAATCATTCGTCCAAGTTTTACGCTCGGAGGTGCGGGCGGCGGAATCGCTTACAACAAAGAGGAATACGAGGAGATGATTTTGCGCGGACTGGACATGTCGCCAGTCCACGAGGTGCTTGTTGAAGAATGCCTTCTGGGATGGAAAGAGTACGAGATGGAGGTCATGCGTGACCACAAAGACCAGTGTGTGGTGATCTGTTCCATCGAGAATTTTGATCCCATGGGTGTACACACCGGTGACTCGATCACGGTCGCTCCGGCGATGACTCTCACCGATAAGGAATATCAGATCATGCGTGATGCATCGTTTGCGTGTATCCGTGAGGTTGGAGTGGAAACGGGTGGGAGTAATATTCAGTTTTCAGTGAATCCCCAGAACGGTCGTATGGTCGTGATTGAGATGAACCCTCGGGTTTCCAGAAGTTCTGCACTCGCGTCAAAAGCTACTGGTTTCCCCATTGCTAAGATTGCTGCAAAGCTGGCAGTGGGTTATTCTCTGGACGAGCTGAAGAACGATATTACTCGCGAAACACCCACTTGTTTCGAACCCACGATCGATTACGTTGTCACCAAAATTCCCCGCTTCACTTTTGAGAAATTCCCAGGCACAGACACCACCCTCACCTCTAGTATGAAGTCGGTCGGCGAAGCGATGGCGATCGGTCGAACTTTTAAGGAGTCTTTCCAAAAGGCGCTTCGATCTTTGGAAACTCGAGCGAACGGATTTGGTGCCGGCGGAGCTTGGGGAGATCGTCAGATCAAAGAGTCAAACGAAATCAAATCGAAGCTTTCGACTCCCTCTGCAGAACGAGCGTTTTATGTGCGTTATGCGTTCCTGGCAGGAATGGCAATTGAGGAGATTCACCGAATCACGAGCATTGATCCGTGGTTCCTTTACCAACTGAAAGAATTGGTGGAGATGGAGGATCATCTGTTCGAATTGAAGTTTTCCGACCTGACGCCTGAAATCGTGAAAAAAGCTAAGGAATTTGGCTACACCGATACTCAGATAGCTCACCTTGTAGGAACCAAACGAGAGAAAGTACGCAAACTGCGGGAAGGGTTTGGAATATACACCACTTATCGCCTCGTCGACACCTGCGCAGCGGAGTTCGAGGCATTCACACCTTATTTCTACTCTTCCTACGGCGATGAAAATGAGATCGTGAAGTCCGACAAGAAGAAGATCATGATACTCGGAGGCGGCCCGAATCGTATTGGCCAAGGTATCGAATTTGACTACTGCTGCGTGCACGCGTCTTTTGCGCTCAAGGAGTTGGGCTATGAAACCATCATGGTAAACTCCAACCCTGAAACGGTCTCCACCGACTACGATACTTCTGATAAACTCTTTTTCGAACCGTTAACCTTGGAGGACGTGCTTGAGGTTTATTCTCAACAGGAATGTGACGGAGTAATCGTGCAGTTTGGTGGCCAAACTCCCCTCAATCTGGCAAATGAAATGGTGGGTTACGGGATCAATATTCTCGGAACTTCTCACGAGTCGATCGAGTTGGCTGAGGACCGGGAGCATTTTAAAAACGTCCTAAACAAGATTAATCTCAAGCAACCCGAGAATCGAATTGCTCGTTCCCCTGAGGAGGCATACGAGATGGCTGGTGACATCGGGTTCCCGGTTCTCTTGCGTCCCTCTTTTGTCCTTGGTGGTCGGGGCATGTTTATTGTTTATAACATTGAGGAGTTGAAGAAGGTAGTACGTGAAGTATTTGACGTAGCTCCCGGTAAGCCCGTGTTGCTCGACAAATTCCTTGAGGACGCGATTGAGCTGGATGTGGATTGCATTTCTGACGGTGAAACTGTCGTGATTGGTGGAATGCTTGAACACGTGGAGTTCGCTGGAGTGCATTCAGGCGACGCCGCAATGGTATTGCCTCCTCACACACTTTCCAAAGAGATGTTGGATACTGTTCGCAGAACGACCTATGATCTTGCAAAGGCTCTCGAAATCAAAGGGTTGATGAACATCCAATACGCGATCAAGGATAACGAGCTCTACATGATCGAAGCCAACCCACGCGCCTCCCGAACCGTTCCATTCGTGAGCAAAGCGATTGGTGTTCCTCTTGCGAAGCTTGCTGCGAAAGTGATGCTGGGGCACACACTCAAGGAGATGGGGTTCACCCAGGAAATCATTCCTCCGTTCTATTCGATCAAAGAGTCGGTTTTCCCATTTGTTCGCTTCCCGAACAGCCCGATTACCCTCTCACCCGAGATGAAGAGTACCGGTGAGGTGATGGGACAGGATATGAATCTCGGAATGGCATTTGCGAAAGCTCAGTTGGCGGCCCAACCTCCCTTACCTACAAACGGCAATGTATTCATTTCCGTAAAAAGGGAACATAAGAAGCAAGCAGTTGAACTCGCAAAAAACTTTGTAGATCTCGGTTTCACAATCTGTGCTACTGAAGGCACTGCGGATTCCATTGAGGAAGCGGGAATCTCCGTTAAACGTCTTTTCAAACTCAGTGAGGGTGCACGTCCTAACGTAGTTGATGTGATCAAGAATGGGGAAACAAGTCTAATCATCAATGCGCCGCACGGAATGATTCCGCGCAAGGATGATGATGCGATCAGGCGTGAGGCGTTGAACCACAACATCTGTATCATGACTACGATGACCAGCGCATTTGCTGCTGTTGAAGGGATTCGTGCAATGATCGAAAACCCGCTGCAGGTGAAGTCTATTCAGGAATATCACGAGCTTTTGGGCAGCTGATATTAGTCTCGACTAGTATTAGTCATCGTTCTATCTTTTGCGGTTTTATCCTGTAAGAGCATTGAACGAAGATCCAACTAATATCCAGCGCATCGAAAGATTGCGTGAGCGAAAAGCACAAATGCGTCTTGGTGGTGGCGAAAAACGCCTCGAGGCTCAACGTAGCAAAGGAAAACTTACGGTGTGGGAACGCATCGAGTACTTCTTCGATGAAGAAACTTTCGAAGAAGTAGGAGGTTTCATCGAGCATCGATGTTCCAACTTCGGACTGGATAAGTCTAAAGCCGCTGGTGATGGAGTGGTCACCGGATTTGGTTTGGTGAACGGTCAACTGGTTTACATGGCTGCTCAGGATTTTACCGTTCTTGGTGGTTCTCTGGGTGAAATGCATGGACGCAAAATCGCGAACATCATGGACATGGCGATCGCGAACGGTGCGCCCATGGTGACTTTAAATGACTCTGGAGGCGCTCGAATTCAAGAGGGTATCGGAGCGCTTTGCGGGTACGGTGAAATTTTCTTCCGCAACACCAAAGCCTCAGGTGTGATTCCTCAAATCAGTGTGATCATGGGGCCTTGTGCAGGTGGTGCGGTTTATTCGCCGGGAATTACCGACTTCGTGGCAATGGTAGACGATACCTCTTACATGTTCATTACCGGACCAGACGTGATCAAAACGGTTACAGGTGAGGAAGTGACCAAAGACACTTTGGGCGGAGGTGATGTGCATCTTAAAAAGTCCGGAGTTGCAACATACGTTGGAGCAGATGACGAAAGCACCCTCGACTGGGTAAAAGTCCTACTTTCTTACATTCCGGCTAACAATGATGCCTATCCGGATCGTACCCCATCCAAGGAACCTCAACTTGATGCCAAAGAACTTGAATCTTTCGTGCCGTCCAATCCCAACAAAGCTTACGACATCTTGGGTGTGATTGATCGTTTGGTGGATACGGGATCCTTCTTCGAATTGCAGGACAAGTTTGCTGCAAATATCGTGATCGGATTTGCGCGTATCGATGGCATTTCAGTCGGAATCGTGGCGAACAATCCCAAGCACTTGGCGGGTTGTATGGACGTGGACGCGTCAGACAAAGCGGCGCGATTTGTGAGATTTTGTGATGCTTTTAACATCCCGCTAGTGACGTTGGTGGATGTTCCGGGATTTCTTCCGGGTACGGATCAGGAATACAACGGCATCATTCGCCACGGAGCGAAATTGCTTTACGCATACTCTGAAGCGACCGTCCCAAAACTAACCGTGATCATGCGTAAGTCTTATGGTGGTGCTTACATTTGTATGTGTTCCAAGCACTTGGGTGCTGACATGGTGGTGGCTTGGCCAGGTTCAGAAATCGCAGTGATGGGACCAAAGGGTGCGGTTAACGTGATTTTCCGAAAAGATATTGCGGAAGCGGAGGACAAGAACCTTCGAGCCAAAGAACTTGAGACTGAGTATTCTGAGAAATTTGCGAACCCACAAATGGCAGCTTCACTCGGTTACATCGACAACGTGATTGAACCGGCCGAGACAAGAGGAACTTTGATCCGTTATCTGAAATCCCATCTCGGAAAAGAACAGATCACTCCACGACGTAAACACGGAAATATTCCACTTTAAGATATCCATTGAAGATGTTTTCTAAAATATTGATTGCCAATCGTGGCTTGATCCAGGCGAACTGTGTAAGAGCCGTCAAGGAATTGGGTGCCAGAGCGATAACTATTTATGCTCCCAATGACAAGAACAGCGCGGGTGTCCGTAATGCAGACGAAGCTTACGAACTTGAAGTCAAAGCATCGGGAATTCCCTACCTGGATATTGAGCAAATCGTTGATCTTGCAGTGAAATTAAAGGTAGATGCCGTTCATCCGGGTTACGGGTTTCTTGCTCAAAATGCAGACTTCAACGCAAAGCTTAAGGAGAAGAAAATATGTCTGATCACGCCAAAACATCTCGAAGGCTACGATTTAGCAGACAAACCACAGATCCGTTCGTTCGCTCAAACGTTGGGTCTGCCCATTCTTCCGGGAACAGACACTTGCAACGACCTTGAGAGCCTCAAAAAATCCGCTGCTGAAATCGGATACCCTATTGTGATGAAAGCCGCTGAGGGCTACGGAGGAATCGGACTTCGCGTGATTGACCGTGAATCTGTCCTTGAGGCGAACTATCGGAATGTTCTCAGTCAGGCGGATCGGCATTTACTGCACGCCCCTCACGAAGTCTATTTGGAGAAATATTTTACAAAAGCGAAGCACATTGAGTTTCCGGTTGCACGTGATGCGCAAGGCAACATGGTGGTTTTTCCTGAGCGTGAGTGCACCATCCAGCGACGCTACCAGAAGTTGGTCACCGAGACCCCGAGTAGTTGCTTGACAGATGCGCTTCGAGGAAAGCTGAAGTCGGCGGTAGAGTTGCTGATGAATCAACTCGCGATCCAGGGCTTCGTATCCGTTGAATTTCTCTATGATGGCGACCAGGCATATTTTCTGGAGATTAACAGCTACATTCAACCTTCACACGCGGTCTCCGCTCTTTTGACCGGAGTGGATATGCTTCGTGAACAAGTTAGCATCGCTTCAGATGCTCCACTATCTTTTTCGAGCAAAGACATCACGAATGATGATGTTGCCATGGGTGTTTTCGTCTCCGCTGAGGACACTGATCGCAACTTCACACCTTCTCCTGGAAAGATTGAGAGATTAGATCTGCCTTACGGCGATGGAGTTTACAGTCTTACCAATGTTTCAGCAGGGGATACTGTGGGAACTTTCTACGATCCGATCGTGGCGTTGGTGATGGCCAAAGAGATATCGAGAAGCAAGGTGATTTCCAAAATGCGAACCGCTCTGGATGCACTCCACATCGACGGGATTAAAACCAGCATTCCTTTAATGCGTGCTCTGATGCGGTACCCGGCTTTCAGTAAAGGCGAATACGATTCTGAAATTCTGGCGACGAAAGAAAGCCGTGATGCGATTTTTGATAATATCCGAACTCCCGAAGAGTCGGAAATTGCTGCAATGATCGCTGCACTTTCGCTCCATCGTGATTCGAGCAAACAGCATCTTCTCGACGAAGCTCGGGAAAACTCCAAAAAAGGCAAGGTTTGGGAAATGGCCGCAGAGTGGTTCAACCGCCAAAAGTAATTTCGAGCAGATTTCGATATGAAGTATCAAGTCATACAAGGTGACGCAAAACACAGCGTTAACATCGAGGGCAAATACGATTTCGCGAAGACTTCTCCCATTGAGGTGGATAAAAACACTTACGATGTGAAAATCGAGGAAACCGATCTTAGCGGCTCGATGAAGACGGTGATGATTAATCACCGGATCTACCGTGTGAGTGTCAAGAAACGAGGGGACGGATTTCCGGAAGAGGTGATTTTGAAGGGGGTTCCCTACAAGGTGGACATCGATCGCATCGAATCGACTCGTTATCGGCCGCCAGCTTCTCCCAAAAACATCCCCGGAGATGTTTCCGCGAGTATGCCAGGTCAGGTGATCAACGTCTTGGTCAACGAGGGAGAATCTGTCGAAGAAGGGCAAGCCATCCTCATTCTCGAAGCAATGAAGATGGAAAACGAGATTCTTGCACCAAAAGCGGGAAAACTTAAGAGCATCGCTTCCAAAGAAGGCACCCTTGTGATGAAGGGAGACCTTCTTTTTGAAGTCGAATAAGCGATTTTCTTAGAAAAATCGGGTAATCGTCAGGCTTAGGAAATTGTCCTGTTCGAATGCTTTGAAGGGATCGTCCGAGTGAACGTTGGCGGTTCCCTGAAACTCAGCTTCAATCGTGAAGTTTTGGCCAAGTCTGCGTGAGAACTCCGCGCGATAGAATTGGGTGTATCGGCGAATGTCGTAGACCATTCCTACAAGTAAATTGGTATCAACTGAGTCATTAGCTGCGAAACGGAATCCGACGAAGACATCGTTGTTGAACGGATTATTTGAGGAGTTTCCCTCAGAGTCAAAATGGAGTTCGAGCAGAGTTCCCAGGTCCCATGCACTGTCAGCGATTCCAACAAACGTGTATTCGAATCCGCCGGTGATTGCGGTGTAAGTGTCCTGTTTGGTGTCTCTGGCGATCGCTTCCAACTTCCAAAGCCATCCACCTGCGGTGTATTGCAGATCCAAACCGAATTGATCGATGATTGGGTGGTAAGGAACGAGCTCAATACTCCCCGAATCTGTGTCAATTGCGGCAATCAAAAAAGGTTCTCTCGAAGTGCCGTGAAAATAGCTGAGACCGACATCGAACGCTCCGAAATAGTGACTGTAACGAAAGGCGAAGTCAGTGTGTTCGTCCTCTCGATCATTTTCGAATATACTGTCTTCTGAGACTTGAAGGGGAGTTCTTAGCCTTCCTTCAGCTCCGGGAAATGTTCGTTCTCTGAAATAGGGTAAGACGAAAAAGTCCAATGTTCCCCAGGTAGGGGTGAGCGTAAGCTGCACCATGGGTTGTCCCAGTTTATCTTCCCCGTCGGGAGACTCGACGAGATCGGTTTGATTGATGATATCGACTAGATGTTGGGATTCTGTGACGCCCCAGAAAATCTTTTGTAGTCCAAGAGTCAGCGATCCCCAATCTCTCCATGTACGAAGATGTAGTTCACGAAGGTCAAAGTGAGTACGATCTGCATCTTGGAAATCCTGACGATAGAATGGCTTTGCAGTAATTTCCCAGTCCCCTCCTCCAAAACTTCGATACCATTCGGCTTCAATAAGAAATGAATTCTGA
>JAKSBQ010000036.1 GCA_022361075.1 Opitutales bacterium
TCAGTCTTGACTTCAAGGTCACACAACTGATTGGTATCATGGCATGTCCCTTGCAGGAGTCTGACACGAGCGGCAACGAAGGAGCTGTCTTTTCCAGACAGACTCGCCAGTGCGAGGCATACAGACCTTCTTCTGCATTCAACACTCATTGGTCGTTACTCATTGTTTGATATAGGGTTATAGATAACCCTACTCAAGAAAGCGAGCTGTGTTTATTGGGTTGTGTCGTGCTGCATTTGTGGTTGACTCGAACCTCATGAATCTCGTCGCGTTTACGCGACCTGCTGAATTGCGCTTGTTCAAGTTCTGAGAAAGATGCGACGATCTTCAGTGAGAAGGCCAGATGGGCCCAAGATTAGCCTTGAAGCAGACCCCTCCTTCGAAGGAAATGATGCTCTCAAAATGAGGATTGATGAGGGAAAGTGTTCTTGCCAGTCGCAGGCAAGCTTTGTCCCAGCTCAGTTTTACCGAAAAGGGCTGAATCCCAGTCAATCAATCCATGGAATAATTAATCATGATTACGCCTCAAGCCTCGCCTACCATCCTCCTCTTCTTCGTCGCTCACATCGCCTTGACCTTCGTCTCCTCGGCAGAGAGATATGTCCTCCTCGAAGGCGGTGGAAATCTCCACACATCAGGCTGCGCCGCACCTGATCTCACCCAAGCATGTGATAATCTCCACGACGCTCTGAGCATTGCCCAGCCAGGCGACATCATCCACATCGGCCCCGGCCAGTTTAACGAAAGCAACCTCGAGATTCCCGTCAACAACCTCAGCATCATCGGCGGCTTTGACACCACAACAAAGAAGACCATTCTCAAGGTGTTGGAAAATACGCTTTTAAAAGGCAACGCGACCAATTTCGTCATAAGAGACTTGATCATTCAAGGCGAGCGCTGGCAGAATGGTACACACTCCATCTGACAAGAGCGATACTGACAATATTTCAGGAATTGACTATTCTGGCAATAGTATGATCATGGAGCGAGTGATACTCGAGGGAACTCGATTGGGGATTCACTTTCATGGCTGCGTGGAGCAGCCAGATCAGTGTTCTTTGACACTGATTGAGTGCGAGTTTCGCAATACAAGCAGGGCAGTTCATGCCAGCACCTCTTTGTTCACTGAAGTGAACGTGATGGACTCTGTATTTGAGGACAATGGACAAGAAGATAGACAAGGAGCTGTTGGGTTGGATTTGTCCTTTGGATTGGAGGGGAAAGTGATGGTGAGTGGATCATCCTTCAAGCGGAATGTACGCAAAGAAGATTGATTTGATTCGATCTAACTAATTGAA
>JAKSBQ010000421.1 GCA_022361075.1 Opitutales bacterium
TAGTGGAAGGACTTAAGGAGCGGGGAGTGCTCGATAATACGATGATTGTGTTTATGTCGGACAACGGCGCATGCGCAGAGCAGGGACCTTACGGACGTTACAGTGGACCTGAAAAATCGGGGACTTCGAAGTCTAGCGTTTTCCAGGGTCAATCCTGGGCCACCTATTCGAATACACCTTTCCGCCGCTACAAGCATTTCACAACCGAAGGTGGCATTGCGACACCTTGCATCGTTCACTGGCCGGAAGGGATGGCAGAAGACATGAAAGGAAGTATCGTCCATCAGTACGGCCACATCATCGACATCATGCCGACTTTCGTCGAACTCGGGAATGCCAATTATCCTGTGGTATACGAGGGCGAATCCATTTTGCCGATGGAGGGCATGAGTCTCACTCCCATTCTAAAAGGCAAGAATATCTCCCGTGAAAAACCGGTCTACTGGGAGCACGAAGGTAACCGCGGCGCTCGCTGGGGAGATTGGAAAATTGTTGCTTTCAACCATCAGCCGTGGGCTCTTTTTAACCTGGGAGCCGATCGCACTGAGTTAATGGATTTATCCTTTGAGCAACCGGACATTCTGAATGTTTTGAGCGAAGGTTGGGATGCCTGGGCCGAACGTTGCAACGTCGAGCCGTGGCCGGGTGAGCGAAATAGCGCCGGACAATCCTTCAATATTGAAGAGAAGTATCAGATCAGGTAGTTTCGCTGATTTCTGGATGGAAAGCCCAGGACGAATTCACCTCTTGAAAATCGGTGGGCTCAAAAAATAACATCAGATGTAGAGATTAATCTAAGTTCTTCGTAATCTTTTATATAACCCCAAAAAGTATGAACTGCCCCCACTTGTTCAAACGCGCAACATTAGCGCTTATCATCTGTCTGTCCGGATGGCTCATTACTGAAGCCACCGATTACGAGATACTGAACTCTGAAAAATACCGTCTGATTGTGATGGCGGACATGGGTAACGAGGAGGACGAGATGCAGCAGATGATGCATTTGCTTCTCTATGCCAATGAAATTGACATCGAGGGTTTGGTCGCGGTGTCAGGCAAGTTTCTGCACGATAAACATCCGAAGTCGGACTATAAACGACAGATTCACCCCGAGCTGTTTTTCGAATTGATCGAAGGATATGCTGAAGTGCTTCCGAATCTGAAAAAACATGCTTCCGGTTGGTCTACAGTTGAACACCTGGAGAGCGTCGTGAAGAGCGGCACCGCGACTTATGGAATCGCTGCGGTTGGAGATGGAAAATCAACCGAAGGTTCCCAACACATTTTAGAGGTATTGCTCAAAGATGATCCGAGGCCTGTCTACATTGTCGGCAATGCTGGAACGAACACGCTCGCGCAGGCTTTGTGGGATTACCGCAGTAATCATACTCCGGAAGAAGTTGAAGCTCTTGTTTCCAAAATCATTTTTTACGAAAACGGATCGCAGGATAACTCGGGGGCGTGGATCGTGAGCCAGTTTCCATCGATTCACTGGATTCGGAGTAACTACCAGACCTATTGCTACATGGGATTCGCAAGGGTAGAGAGAGGTCCTTATTGTTGGGAGCCTTATCCTGAGACCAATCAAGGCCAGCATGAGTGGACGGCGGAGCATGTTCAGAACAATCATGGTGCTCTCGGTGAGAGATACCCCGATCGTTTTGAGGGCAGAGGTTTCCTCGAAGGAGGCGGAACTACTCCGTGGCTCGGACTCATCACCCGCGGGCTTTATTATCCGAAAGAACCGCAGTGGGGTGGTTGGAGTGGTCGCTACACCGCCGAAAAGGTGAAAAATGAGTACTCGCGGCACAACGACATCAAGCCTGACGAACTGGAGTATGGTGATTTCTATGTGTTTGCTGATGCAGAGGATCAGTGGATGGATCCTGTGACTGGTACCGTTTACAACTCGATCGCGACTCCGATTCAACGCTGGAGGAGAGACATTCTTGAAAACATGAAGGGTCGAATGGACTGGTGTGTGGAAAGCTTTCAGGAGGCAAACCACAATCCGGTGGCTGTGATCGACGGAATCAGCAAAAAATGCATTTTGGTCCGCGCCGTGAGAGCAGGTGAGAGTGTGGCGTTGGATGCTTCAGAATCGTTTGATCCCGATGATGGTCAAGTGGTCCAATTCAAATGGTGGATTTATCCCGAAGCGGGAACCTATGAAGGTTCCATTGATCTTGGCAAGGCAACATCAAATCAACTGATGTTGCAGATCCCTGAAGATGCTGCGGGAACCCAAATTCATCTCATTCTTGAGGTTTCAGATGAGAGTCCGATTGCTAACATGAAGGACTATAAACGAGTGGTTTTTAATGTTGAATAAGGGAGTAAAAATGAAAAATCGATCTCGATACAAATTAGCTCGCTTCATGCGACTCGTGCTACCGTTGGCTTTGTTAACCGCACCTTTGGCTTTTTCGCAATCTGTGGAGGAACTCATCGACAGTTACTCAGGAAAGGCAGTTTGGGATGGGGACAGCGGAGAGTTGATTTTCGCGACGGCGGGAATCGTAACTTTTGAAAACAAGGGCGATCCCAAGCGACACTTTTGGAATGTTCCGGTTGAAGTGAAAACGATCACAATCGAGCCGGACGTTCGAGTGGTTTGCGCGTTTCACACACAGGCGGACTGCACGATTCGCGGTAAGCACCGCATGACTTCCATGGTTTACGGGACGGATTATCGCAGTTGGGCCAAAAAGATGGGTGTGAAAGCGTTTCGTCATTGCCAGTTCCAAAATTTTGGAGGAGTTCTGACGATCCAGAATCTTACGTCTGTGAACCCATTCGGCTTCCATGTTAGGGGAGAGGGCAATGTGGTCATGGTATCAGATTGTGATTTCATTGATAATCGAGGAGGTTCAGGTAACCACAGCGATGGCATCGAAGGTGGAGACGGGTCTGTGATCGAAAACTGTTATTTCCGAACGGGTGATGATGTGATTAAAGTCTACAACGACATCACTGTAAAAGATTGCACGATTTTCATGGAGCAAAACGCGGTGCCGATCCAGTTGGGCTGGGCGAATACCGGTGACGATGTTGGCAATTTCTACAATCTCGTGATTGAGGGAGATAGCGGTCGGAATAACGACGATTTTGCGATCATCGTGGGCCGCCGAGGCTCCTATACGAAAACCATTAATATTTACGGTTGTGAAATCCGGAATCCGAACGCGAGCTGGATCAGCTTGCGAGAAGAGGGGATGACGGTGAACGGTGAAGTGACTGATGCAGTCATCGACATCAAACAATATTGGGCTAAACACGACAAAGGTAAGAGCGAAATGACGATCTGCGGTAGCCAGGAACAGACCCACCTGTATCAGTGTGAGTAGATAAAACGTTAAATCACTACAGAAAGAACCTCTATGAAGAATTGGTCTCATCTTATCATTGGTTTGGCAGTTTGTGCGGTGTCACTGGGAACGGGCTGTTCTTCTGATCATTCGAAGAAGCTGACGCATTACTCCCCTGTCCCGGAACAGGAGAAATATCCGCGAGGGTTGCGAATCTCTCCACGATATCGAGTGATGGCGAAAGCCACCTCCGACTCCTCCGGATGGAATGTTGAACAACATGCAACGGCTACCTACGAAGCCTGGCCGGACTATCTGGATCCTGAAACGATTCCGAGTGCTTATAAAGACATCGCGGTGCATTTCGCTCAGGTCGACGCGGATCAAAGGATACGATTCCGGGTGGAATTGCTGCAAGGTGAGATTGAGACTCTGAAGGTGGTTCCGAGTCGTTACGAGGAGGTTCGAGAGACGCTTTCGAGTGACAAGCGTTGGATCGAGTTTGAGGTGGATGCGAGTGATCTGACGAAACACATTTTGGTGGAGATCAATGAACCCAAAGATTCTCCGATCTTGAATCATGGGCTGATGGTATTTTTGAATCCCGTCACACCGAAACCGAAAGGAAAGGTTCTCGAACTTCCCTCAGGAGTCGTCGGTTTGGATCACCCGGCTATGAGTGACGATCGCTGCATTCACGTTGCTGAGGACAGTCCCTACGATGCCATCTACATTCCAAACGACACGATTGTCGACGGTCGCATCCAGATCCACAAAAAGGGCTTCACGGTAACTGGCCGTGGAATACTTTGCGGTTCTTCCTGGAAATACGCCAAGCAGGAGAACTGGCCGAATCACTACCCGATCACGCGTGATCACAAAATCGTCAAAGGTCTCTGCGAGGGAGCGGGTGACACCATTTTTGAGGGAATTATGACGGTGCACCCTTATCATTTCAATTTTACGACCGCGGAGCACTTCATCAATCTGAAAGCGTTTGGCTGGAGGCACTCATCTGACGGGTTTCATGGGAAATACATTCGTGGTTGTTTTTCGAAGGTTAACGATGATCATCAATACAGCAATGAAGGCATCATCGAACGAGGTTCCTACTGGGGCATGAACAATGGAGGCATCTTCCAATTGGGCTGGGGTGGAGCAGCGATGGCAAAGGGTGGCAACGGCCACGTAAAGGAGTGTAACGTACTCCGTTGTGAGTGGCCTGCCGATGGGGGAGCAAGGCAGAATAATGGAGTTTTCTCGGGTGTCATTTTCAGCCCAGGTACCATGCGCAACAACCTTTTTGAAGATATCCGAGTGGATGGTCAGTGTTTTCGATTTATCGCCTATCGCTTAGGTGAAGGCGTCACACTCGAAGACTTCACTTTTAAAGATATCTGGTATGAAAAGCCGTTTGGGGTTCCGGAAGGTTATCAAAAAGCCGGGGAGCCGTATGAAAGCCACATGGCTGCGGGTCAGGGAATCACTGGATTTGTATTCGATAATATTGTAGTTGGTGGGAAAAAAGTGATCTCGCTTGAGGATTTCGGTCCGATGCTCAAGGAGAACCTGGGAGAAGTCACTTTTAAGTAGGGTTCTAAAACTTTTCTTCCAATAATTTGATATAAATCCCACCGACTACGGATCTTGCCCGGAATCCCCTAACACCTGCTGAATGGGTCCAATACCAGTCGGACAGTGGCCAACGCACTGGCGACTCGTCGGCAAAACGGACAACCGGATCGATCAGAGCTTCAAAATCTTCTCGATTGTTGGCGAGTGTTGCCGACCAAATGATCCAGTCGAGTTTCGTGTAAGTGAGTCTGCTGTCGAGTGGCAGTCCATATTCATTCTGAATTTTGAGGTAATAATCCACCTCCTTTTGCGCCACTTCTTTGGGGAAGAGATTCAGCCCGAGAAGCTTATCCCAAACCAAATTGTATTTTTGTGACCACGTTCCGGGTTTATCGAAAGCGAGTCGATAGTGGTCGCCGTCATCGGCAGCTTTCATCCAATCGTTCGCCATTTGTTTTGCGCTTATGCGACACTCTTCTGCTTTCTGTTCATCTCCACGTAGTGCGCAAAGTTTTCCATAACCAGCAACAGCCATGATGGCTTTGAGTGAAAGATTGGCATTATGTGCCAGGTGACCGGCAAAATCGTCAGTGCAGAGCTGGTTTTCCGGATCAAAGCCTTTTTCGAGCAAATAGTCCGCCCACAAGGTAATCATTTCCCAGTGGCGATTAGCGTATTCAGGGCTTTTTTCGATGAGGCAGATCGCGGTCGCTAAAATCAGCATGTTTCCGCACTCTTCAACTGGCATCTGGCGGTCCAGGTTTCTCCCGTTGTCGGCGTAAACTTGACCGTTTGCCTTAGGGTATCGACCTAAATCGTGGGGCGCGAATGGCCATTGCCATGCATCAGATGAGGCGTATTCAAAAATAGGATCCATCTGAGCCTTGATGAGATCCGGTTGAAGATAGAGGAAGAATGGTGCGGCAGGATAAAACACGTCGACCGTCCCCATACAACCGTTGCTGGCGTTTTCTTTAGAAAAACTGAGCATCTCACCGTCGGGACCGATGACGATTTTATGGGCGGCGAGGCATTGACGATATGAAATGGCGCAGAGAAAAGCGTAGGCAGCACCCCCCATCTCTTCTGCTGCCCTGAGAACTTCAGTGTCGTGTTGCTCACAGCAGTCAAAAAGATCCGCCTTTTCTTTCCATGCGATTTTAAACAGATCCTGGATTGAGTCTGCCTCTTTCCGCCAGTATGGGAGAAGTGGCTCTTCGTAATATTCGACAGAGTAGAGGTCATCATATCCCAGCATGAGCGAACGCTCGCGCACCTCTCCGGACACGAGATCAACCGTGCAACTGGCCACGAGTTCGGGGCGAGTGTTTTTGGGGTTCGACTCCACGATTTCGAATTCTGACTCAAGTGCTTTATCGCTAAGAAATGCGGGGATGGATTCCTCTGTGCGACTGAGTGATGTGATCCACCCTTCTGCTGCCGGAACTACCACATAGGAATAACCCCAGTCCATTCTCACGTCATCGCCAACTTTTCCCAAAACCTCCTGAGCAGTTGTACCCACTCGCAGCCAGTCGAATCCGTCTTTGTGGGCTTTTTCCAGTTTGACTTTCTCACGACCTAAATCAACCGCGATGAGATAAGATGAGCTGAAATAGATTTCGACCTCATGCGGGTTCCCGTCAACCGATTCAAAACTCCATGTCAAATACGTGATCGGTCGTGCAACCAGATGTGGTTCAGTGGCGATCATGGGGCTGGTAAACTTCAGCTGAACCTTCACACCGTCTTGCTCAAAGCTGTATTGGGTCCGTGTGGGAAGAACCTCGCACTTACTTTGTTTGGCGGCTGGAACATGGGCTGGCAGTGAGCCCATGAGTCGATACACCTCGCCATCTATTCTGACCAGAGAACGCAGAGGGTGGTCCCTAAGCGTCCAATGCATCGTCTCGGCATCAGTGAGTTGGTCGGCAGGAGACCAGATGCTGTAGTAGGGGTCGTGAGTCACCAGAGGCACCGCAGGCGCCCTCCAGCGGGGAATTGAGTCGGATGCGAAACCGAATAGAGAGAAAATTATGGGAAAAGAGATCCAGAAGATGGTTTTCACAGGATTGAAATCTTGATGAGGCGATTCTATGCCCTCGTTTAACTAATCGTTATCTTCTACTTTTCCATCGCAGCCGGCGCGGAGAAAATTTGGTAGATTCGATCCATATCGAATTTCTCGGTACGATCATAGTTGTAGATTCCATTTTGTTCCTGCTCGACGTCGTAGAGTTGGGTGTAACAGTAGCCGCTGATGTGATCGAAGGATAGAATCACATCTGTGAGTTGCTTCAGTTGATCGTAAAAATCATTGAGAGTATCGACATCACTCCAACCCCATGATTCCGCATGGACCTTTCCTTCCACGGTCCATTTCAAGCCGCCGTATTCATCCACGAAGTAGGGTTGGCCTTGATAAGGAGCTTCATAGTCGGGTTTGTTTCGGTAAGGCATACCCTCGGAGTCGAGTGCGAGCATGGATTTGAGTTCGTCTGGAGTTTTGCGGTAGATGTGGACGCTCCAAAGATCAGTCTTGAGATGGTAACGTCCTGAAGCGTCATTTACTGGACGAGTGGGATCAAGAAACTTGGTCAAATCGTAGGCATCTCGAATCAGACGATTGTGTTGTTTCAGCGTTCCGTGGTTAGGTCCGTGAGTTTCGTTGAAGGGTACCCACGTGATAATACTTGGGTGATTGCGATCACGTACGATCACCTCTGCCCACTCACTCAGAAAGTTGCGGGCAAAATTTTCATAGCCCACAGATGATCCCACAGTCGCGGACTCCCCCCAAGTGAGGAATCCCAGTTTGTCTGCCCAGTAATGATAGCGCTCTTCAAATACCTTTTCGTGTAGCCGCACTCCGTTGAAACCTGCTTTCTTCGCGAGTTCGATATCCCGTTTAAACGCAAATTCACTTGGTGCAGTCCAGATTCCTTCAGGATAGAATCCCTGATCCAGTGCGTGACGAAGGTAGATGGGTTTATTGTTGAGATACAAACGGTTTCCAGCGACATGCACCTTGCGCAGCCCCGCGTAGCTTTTCACTTTGTCTACAGATTTACCGTTTTTGTTCAGTTCAAAGACCAATCCGTAAAGATGCGGGTCTTCTGGTGACCATGACTTCGCATCGCTTATGGGAAGTGTGACAGGTAGGCCACTGGTTGCCGGGACATCGATTGTTTCGAGGGTGGTTTCATCACTTTCATGGTCCTCAAGCAGGGTTACCCTGAAGATCATGTTTGCAGTGAGATCCTTGAATTCAGGGATCAACACAAAGCTTTCGGCATCGAGGTCAGGAATGATCTGAACTCGTTCAATGTAGCTTTGTTCGGTGGCTTCTAACCAAACAGTCTGCCAAATCCCGGTTGTGCGGGTATAAAAACAACCATGAGATTCGAGACGCTGGGATTGTTTACCAGTCGTTTGAGCTTTGGAGCGAGTATTATCGATTACATGAACGACTAAATTGTGGCTGGAACCCGCTTGAACGAAGTCGGTGATGTCCCATTTAAAGCTAGAGCTTCCTCCCCAATGCTCTCCTACCGGCTCACCGTCGATGTAGACTGTACTTTCAAAATCTACAGCGCCGAAATGAAGGTGAACCTTCTTTCCATCCCACTCAGACGGTATCGATACAATACGGTGATACCACATGCAGTCGATGAAGTCCGTGTGACCCACTCCTGAGAGTTCACTTTCCGGGGGGAACGGCACGACAATTGTGTCCTCAAATCCTTCACTTTGGACATAACCTTTTTCTGTGCCTGTTTGATTCACATCAAAAGTATAGGTCCATGCTCCGTTTAAATTGATCCACTGTTCGCGTTCGAACTGCGGTCGAGGGTATTCAGGTCGGGGTATTTCGCTGGCGCAAAGCGATAGCGACGTTAAACAAGCAAGTAGCAGGGTAGGGGGTATCTTCATATTGGGGGTAGTGGTGAATTGAGTTTCTTACAAAAGCAACTCTAGGTATGCTTAACAAAGGCTCAATGAAATAAAGCTAAAAGCTATGCTTTACTCCTTGATCGCAAGTTCGTGAAGTTTTTTGAGAGGCCTTTTGTTGAAGCACTTCCCCTTTACGAGAACATCTTCATGAAACGTTGTTCGGCTTCAATTTCTCCCAGCAATACCATATCTGAGGGATGAGGGATGGGGTTTCGGGGGTCGGGGTTGATGTTCATTTTGCCATTACTCTGAATGGCGACGACGCTGCAGCCTGTCTTGGCGCGAATTCCTGCCTGAATTAGGTTTAACCCCAGTAGTTTTTTAGGTGTCGGGATACGGAAGACATCCAGCCCTTCTCCTACCATGAACAAACCTTCGCTACGTAACAGGTTGAATATGGTGTTCGCTCCCATCGAGGCGTAGGACATCACCAAGTTCGCTCCGGCACGGTGAACCGTGCGAACGTTTCTCTCTCCGGTTGCTCGACTGATGATCTGCACATCCGGTCTCAGGCGACGACAATAGAGTGTCAGATAAATATTCGTGTCGTCGTCCCGAGTGGTTACGATTACAGAAGATGTTTTCTGGATCCCTGCCGCCTCCAAAACGCTTAGTTCGGCGGCGCTCCCGGTCACACAGTTTTTCAAGTGTTTGGCAAGAGACTTCTCCTGTTCGACGATCACATAGTTGATTCCGCGTTCCTTTAACGCACGTTCGACCGCTCTGCCGACCCGACCCGCGCCAATGATGATCACATGTCCGTCTCCGATGTTCTTGGGCATATAGTGATCGTTAAAATGATCCATTTGTTCCTTCGAACCAGCGAGAACCAGTACGGTGCCTGTATCGAGTTTGGTCTCTGGTAAGGGCTGAGTGAAAAGCCCCTGATGCCATAGCCCTACCACGTTGAGCCCGGTTGCTTCGCGTATGCCACTATCTTTGAGTACTTGCCCCACGAGCGACGTGCCTGAAAGAGTGGCCTCAGAAATCACGAGACGGTCAAAGCGTCCAACTTCGTGGACGAGCGAATCGGAGCCAGACACGCGACGCGCCAACGACTTGCCGAGTAGGTCATGCAGTTGCACGACATGGCTTGCACCTGCGAGCTCCAAAATATCAATTGAAGCACCGTCTTCTACGGTTGCGACGACCGGGAGCTTTTCAGCTACCTGACGAAGAGTCATGACCACATTAGCGTTTACCGTGTCATGGCATGTGGTGGCAAGAAGGGAAGCGTTTACCGCGCGGATTCGTTCGTAGGTGCGAGGGTCATCCTTTGCCCCGTGAACGACCGAGATTCCCTCATCATGAAGTTGGAGAGCTTCCTGAAGATCATCGACCAGAAGTACGTAGGGATGTCCGAACTGATTGAGTTTGCGAATCAACGTCCGGGTAACGGATCCGTATCGAGTGAGAATCACATGACCTGACGTTTTCGGATGCAAAGATTTGGGGGCTCTTGCAGATGCCTGCGATTCAACCCAAGGAGCGTAGAAAAACTGAATGAAAGTGAAAGGAAGCAGTACCAGAAGAAAAACGATGCCGGAAAGTAACACCGTGATTGAAAAAACACGGCCTAAATCGCTGTAGAACGTGATGTCACCAAACCCGAGCGTGGACATGACGGTGAGCGTCCAGTAAAACCCTGTGATCCAGCTTTCTTCCTGATCCCTCAGACCCAGACGCAACTCGTAGGCCATGATGTAGTGAAATACCGTGCTGAAAAAAACCACAAGCATCGCGAGAACCCCCACGAAGCGGAGCAATATACCCACATTTCGTCGTGTGTTGCGGTTTTGAAAAAAGTAGGAGATTTGGGATGCGGTAAACTTCATGTGCTTGTTTGCCCAGAGACAGATTCTGACGCTTCAGCTTTTGAAAGTATGCATGGGTGCCGCATGGTCAACTTCAGGTAGGTCGTCCGAGTTTTAGATCGAATCAGATGTGAGATATTTTTGATCCACTTAATGGTGAATCAGGCTCTGATCCTTTTGGGAACATGGAATTCAGAAATCGGATTTTTCCAATTCTGCTTAAGTTTTTTGACTAACCGACTCCGATCAAAGTTGGTCTACTCTCCAGATTCAGTAAAGGGTCTTTTTGAATTTTTGATACTCAATTGCGGAGAAATGAAGACGATACTTTATCTGCTTCGAGTCGCGTGAATGTAGAGGTTGATACTCATTCAACGTATTCTAGGAAACGCTACAAATTCAGCTCTGAAAATCCGTATGATGAATAAGCTCAACCCCTTGTTTACCTTTTGTTTCCTAATTTTAGGAGTAAATGCCTTTTCTACCACATGGCATGTATCTCCTGATGGTTCAGACACACACGATGGTTCTGAAGACAATCCCTTTGCTACCATTTCGAAAGCGGCATCCCTTGCAATTGCGGGTGATACGGTCTTGATTCACGAGGGGGTTTATCGCGAACGAGTGTCTCCGGCAAATGGTGGAATCAGTCCGCTTAAGAGGATCACCTACAAGGCGGTTCCGGGTGACGAAGTTTGGTTAAAGGGTTCAGAGATGGTCGAAGGCTGGAAAGCTGAAAAAGACAATGTCTGGGCGGTGGAAATCCCCAATGAGTTTTTTGGAGATTTCAATCCATTTGACATCAACATTTATGGCGATTGGTTGCGCGACGGGAAGGAATTACATCTCGGCGAGGTTTATATCGACGGAAACACCTTAATCGAGCGCTTCAAAGAAGAAGATCTCATCGCGAACTCGAATTCATGGATTGCTGCTGTGGATGACGAGAAGACCGTGATCCGTGCGAATTTTGGCGGTAAGGATCCGAATGAATCACTGGTTGAGATCAACGTGAGGCCCACCTGCTTTTTCCCAAAAACAACGGGAATCAACTACATCACTGTGCAAGGGTTGAAGATCGCTCAGGCGGCGACTCAGTGGTCACCGCCGACAGGTGAGCAGATCGGCATTATAGGACCCTACTGGAGTAAAGGATGGGTGATTGAAGATTGTGAGGTTTCACAATCAAAATGTGTGGGTATTTGCCTCGGTAAAAGCCGTGCGAGCGGACACAATATGTGGTCGCTTTACCGGAGAAAATTTGGATACAGCAAATGTGGATTCAATCGGGAAATTGAAGCGATTTTTAAAGCCTACGATTTGGGTTGGAACAAGACTAACATTGGATCTCACTTAATCCAAAACAACAAGATCTTTGACTGTGGTCAGGCTGGTATCGTTGGGCACATGGGGGCTGCATTTAGTGTGATCCGCAACAACGAGATCTACGACATTAATCGAAACCCACAGATGTCGGGAGCTGAAACAGCCGGCATCAAACTACATGCCCCAATTGATACAAGGTTGGAGCACAATATCATCATCAACACGACGATGGGAATGTGGCTGGATTGGCAAGCACAGGGCACTCATGTGGTGGGGAATGTCATCGCGCAAAGCGATAAGCAGGATATGTTTTTTGAAGTCACCCACGGCCCAACCTTGGTTTACAATAACATTTTATTGTCGGAGTTAGGTTTCCTGGTGAAAGCGCAGGGCATCGCGTTCTTTAACAACCTTCTGACTGGAAATGTGAGAGCAGGAGCGTCGGTGGAGCGTTACACGCCCTACCACTATCCTCACTCCACAAAAATTATGGGCCTGTTCAACAACCCGGGCGGCGACGTGAGGTTTTACAACAATCTCTTTTTAGCAAATTCAGAAAAGGCTTCGAACGGGCTTGGTAGTTACAACAAATATCCTGCATTTTCAGAGAGTTTGACGGAGCAACTTAAAGGCACTCCGACCTATCTGAAATTCATGTTCCCAATCTGGACCGGTGGAAACGTCTATTTTGCGGACACATCACCTTGGGACAAAGGGACGAATTTCCTGCAGGTAAGCGCTGAGGCCTCCGCTGAACTAAAAAAGAAAGAAGATGGCTACTACCTAACGCTTTCGTTGGACGGCGACGTGGTGAAGGAGGCTGAGACGCTTTCCATTCACACTGAAATGCTGGGGCAGACATTCATCTCAGAAGCTGTTTTTGAGAATCCGGATGGGACTACATTCCTCTTCGACGAGGACTTTTTTGGCAATGCGCGTGATACCGAGTCTCCGACAGCGGGTCCTTTTGAAATGACGGATCTAGGGGAACTAAAAGTATTTTGATTCTTGTCCCAAAGGAGTCTGTCGAGAGAACGTAAAAGCTAAATCAGCAACTCTCTCTCAAGTGGGCTCGCATTAGATCACCTGAATTTCCCTCAAGTATAGTAAAATGAGGCGAGCGGGGACCAAACGCAGGAGATTTGAGATATCTGACCACAGAAGGGCAGAATTCAGTGTTTTTGGGATTCTCAGAGGTCGCAAAAACGTTATGGTGAATGGTCATGAGAAGAAGCCCCCTGTTTGTCTCGTTGTTAATGTTCAGCTGCTTGATCTTTGCGAAATCAAGCCAACCTAATATCATTCTGATTTACATGGACGACATGGGTGTGGGTGATGCGTCCTTCACCAGTGGTGACGTCATACCGACCCCCAACATTGATAAAATGGCTGCGGAGGGAAAAGTTTTTAAGAGTTACTACACCAGCTCTCCGGTTTGTTCTCCTTCAAGGGTAGGAGTGACTACTGGCATGTATCCGCTGCGCTGGGACATCAACACCTTCCTGAGCAGCAGGAAACACAACAAACTTTGCGATCAATCTGATTTTCTCGATCCCAAAGCTCCGTCTTTGGCAAGGACTCTAAAAACAGTAGGTTATCAAACTGCACACATCGGAAAATGGCACATGGGTGGCGGGCGTGACGTAACGGCTCCATCGATTGCGGAATATGGATTCGATGAATTTTGGTCAACATGGGAAAGCCCGAATGCAGATCCTCTCCTGACCTCCACCAATTGGATTTGGGGTCCGGAAGATGTAGTCAAACGTTGGGATCGCACCTCTTATTTCGTGGATCGAACCCTCGAGTTCCTCAAGAAAAACCGGGACAAGCCTTGTTACATCAACCTCTGGCCCGATGACGTCCACAGCCCATGGCTTTCCTCTCCAGCTGAGTTGGAAGCAGACAAGCGAGGATACTTCACTCTCGAGAACCTGGTGTCGGTTATCGTGGAAATGGACGTGCAGATTGGTCGTCTGATTCAAGGTCTCAAAGTGCTTGGCATAGATGAAAATACACTGATTCTCTTCACCAGTGACAACGGCCCGGCACCCACATTTGATCGGTCAAGGACCAACGGAATGCGCGGAGCGAAAAACAGTCTTTATGAAGGTGGCATCAACATGCCTTTCGTGGCCTACTGGCCGGGCACGATTGAAGCGGGTCAATCAGATGAGGCTTCGGTGATCTCGGCTGTGGATCTGTTTCCAACTCTTTGTAGCCTGGCGGGCGCTTCGTTACCGGAGAGTTTCGAGTTTGATGGAGAGGATGTGACTGAAGCTTTGATCGGAGAGGTAGTCTATAAACGCGAGCGAAAAGTATTCTTCGAGTATGGTCGTAAGAACCCAAAATACAGCATTCCCAAAATCGAAGACGAAGTGAGCCCGGTTTTGGCAGTCATTGATGGGGATTGGAAATGCCTGACTTCGTTCGATGGTAGTGAGTTGGAGCTTTATAATTTGGCATCAGACCCGAACGAAACTCAGAATCTCGCTGACGAATACCAAACACTAGCCGAGCAACTGAAGCAGGAAATGCTCAATTGGTTTGCCAAAAACAATGAGTCTGAGGTTCTTTGATTCGTATCAGGAATAATGATTGCAGCGTTTTGAGAAAGTTCGGCAGTTCGAGTTACAAAAACATCAAAAATTGAAAGTGTCATCGTAGGTGAAGTAGTCCCTGATGACATAGGCATTTCCGTCAAACTCCGACAAGGTCATGGTGACGTAATACCTGCCACTGGGTGGTGCCTTGTAGCGAACGTAAGCATCGATATGGGGATACATCATTCCCTTTTGAAGGGATTCTTTCTGAACATAACCAAGAACATAGCCATTGATTTGCCCTCCGTTGTAGCGATTTTGCGTCGCCCAAACGGCAATTCGAAGGGAACCTGTGTGTCCGTTGCGGTTGTGTGTGATTTTACCCGTATCGATTTCTATTTTGCCCTCACTCGGGTGGGTTTGCCATCGGTAGGGTCCTTCCATCGAAATGTTGAGTTTCGGTGGCGTCGGTGGAGCGGGTTTTTCAAGATAGACTGCATCCGCAAAATTCACCCAATCAGTGATTCGATAACCCTCGGTAAAGTATTCTTCAACGGTCATCGCCATGTAGTAATAATCGGACCATTGAGGGAGAGTGGCGTTTAGAGTCTTGGTCATATCGTTCCACCAATATCCCGCTTTGAGACCTTCAAGTGTATAAGATGCCACGCGAAATCCGTCCATTTGGCCACCTTCGTAGGGATGATCCATCGCCCAAAGGGAGACCTTAATTGTGCCTGTGGATCCCTGGTGGTTGTCGTTGCTGATTTTTGTGTGACTCAGAGAGACTCTTTTCATGTCTCCTGTAAATTGATATCGGACTCCACCGTCGAAGAATGGGCTGGCTACCATATGAAAGCAGAGCGTTAGAATAAAAACTATGGCGAGCGGGATCTTCATGTTTAAGATTGAGATTAGGCAAAAACCTTAAGGCATGTTTCGTAAACGCTCAACTGCAGCTTGCTGATCTTCAGCAGAATTTGAGGTTTCGATGAAGTGCTCCAGAATACTTTTCGCCATTCGCCACTCCTTGTTGATGCTCATTAAATCCGCAGTCAAGAAGCAGATTTCGGGATCGTCAA
>JAKSBQ010000377.1 GCA_022361075.1 Opitutales bacterium
AAAAATCTGACTTCTCAGTGACGGTTTACTCCGAATTAGGAGCTTTGAACGGAAGGCAGACAACCAATTTGGTGCGACCCCATCTTGAATCAGAAATGAATGCGGCCATGATGGGCTTATCGTATCGCAATAATTGTTAGAATCATGTTTTAACGATGGGAAACAAATGCTGATCAGTGATCAGCATTCTTCCTGAAGGCACAAGTCCAGTTCTCTTTTGATGTTGTTCTCATCCAGATCAACTCCGATGAAAACGATTTCCTGTCGACAGTCTCCCTTTTCGGAGTCCCAGACTTTTTCCACGATCGGTGGAAGGTGTTCTTTAGCGATTTCATTCCCATCCACTCGGGATTTCCACCAAGGTGGGCCGTAATCGATCCTCTGAATGTCTCCACAGATAGATAGAAATCCTACAGATTCAGGATTTTCAGAAGCCCAGAAGTAACCTTTCGCTCGTAAGAGCCCAGGAATCCCTTTCCTCAAGAACGCTAGAAATTGCGTTTCGTCAAAAGGCTCTCTTGCGTTGTAAACAAAAGATGCGATGCCATAGTCACTATGTTTATTTTTAGCAACGAATACTGAGCTTTCCTGTTTGCTTCCGAAAGTGAATGTCATTTCGCGGTTCTTTTGAAGATCAACGTGCCATTGAGCTGCTTCCAAAGTCTTTTTTTTCTCGAAACGGGAATGGGAGAAGAGATCTGCCACATCAATTTCAGCGTATTCCGCGCAAACGATCTGAGCCTTTGAGTTTAGTCCCTTCAACGATTCAATGAGAACCTTTGTTTCTTCTGCTCCAATGGTATCTGTTTTGTTTAGGAGAATGTAGTCACTGCATTCGATCTGCGCATACTGCAACTCCGAAATGGGACGCCGTGGATCAACTCCGAGTAATCGTTTGGTAATTTGTTCAGTTTGTTTGGATTCATGAATGGCTTCATGAAATGTCTTCGCACTAACCACTGAGACTGCATTCTTCACTTCAACGTATTTTCCAAAATCTGCACGGCTGAAATTATACTCATAGATGTTCTCAAGCAGTTGTCGTGGTTCAGCCGCACCAGTTGCCTCGATCACGATGTGGTCGGGTTTGTGATCGACGATCAGCTCATGCATGGCATCCATCAATTCGGATTTCACCCCACAGCAAATACATCCGCTGCTCAACTCAACAACTCCTGAAATACTTCCGTCTAAGTAGCTTACCGAGCTTTTTATCTCCGACGCATCGATATTCACCTTTCCCAGGTCGTTCACCAGAACTGCGAGCTTTTGAGAGGCAGAATGCTTGAGAATGTGGTTCAAAAGTGTCGTTTTGCCTGCTCCTAAAAAGCCGCAGATGACTGTAACTTCTATAAAAGTCTGCTGAGCAAATTCCTCTTCCATACAGTTTAGAGAAATTGAAGAAAATCGTTTTGAAAACAGTAAAACGCCGAATTCTCGAACTAAATGATGAAGGATTCGCTAAAAATCATTTCAATTCGCTAAAAATCATTTCAGGCAGAATTATGAAAATGGTAGCTGAAGAAAAGTGAGGAACTCTTCTGGGAAATGTGACTGAGCGTTTGCGGGCGAGTTCTTTACGATTTTCTCAGAAGAGAGCGCGTATTCTTGGCGCTTTACTGGCATTTGAGCATCTCGTGTTAGCATCGGATGAGAGTAGCCTCAATCAGCCGAAAGTGACTTGGTGATGCTTTATAAGCTTTTGGGAAAATCGGTGTTGTTCAGCGGCTTCCATTGAAGACTGGAGGCAGTTTATTTGAGTTAAGCGATCAGATGATCACAACGGTCATTTCCTTTGTCGCAGTTGTCTGAAAACCCATTGCGTCAATCTGTGGATTGGGAAAGAACTTGAAGAAGAGGCTCGAAAACCAGGCTTCCCTGAAATCAAGTATGTGTTTGAGGTCTATGGCGTATGCAGCGGAGGAAGCAGCCAAGTCGAGTGAAGTTCCGTTAGCAATTGGAACAACTCAGTTTGCGGCATAGAAGGAAATTTCTCACGTGTGCTGAGACCAGAAAAACTCCACCAAGGGTGTTCATTGCCACGTGAAAAGGAAACTTGGGATGGTTTGGATGCTCGGAATGAGCACCTTCAGTCGAGGCAGAATCAGCATGGACAGGACAACATGGAGCGTTGAGTCCCTCTGCAGACGCGATTTCGTGATGAGTGCTACGTTCGTAAACAAGAGCAGTGATGAGAAGCGAAATACCTACTGCTGATAGCGCGATGATCCATCGATCACTATGTCTACGGCATCCGCTGTATACGGCCATTGTTGTTGTCGGTAACACAAGTAGCAACATCCACAAGTGGAAGTTTTGATCAACCCAGAAGGTCGTTGCGATGATCGGCATCGCCACCAGAAAAATTGGAGTAATAAGGCAATGGACGGCGCATATCACCGAAAGTGATATGGCGATATGATCGAGCCAGCCTTTGTGCGGATTTACCGAATTCTCCATTTTTATTTATCGAAAGTCACTTGCACTAAGAATGTCAACGAACATTTGTCAAGTGAACTGAAAGATATGTGTATGGGGGCAGCAAACAGAGACTACTGGGAAACTTTCCTTATGGTTAATAATTTGAGCCATGTCCTTATGCCGGTGTCAGTATCTTGAGCTCAGAAAATGAACACTGTTTCTAAACGAATCTTCCAAGTTGAAAGAATGTGTTTTTCTCAAGGATTGAAATTTGTGAAAATTTAACTTCAGTAAAAGGCTCTTATGGCACTATTTGGAAAACCCAGTTACTCAACGATCACGTATCGTAAGAAGAAAGACATTCCAAAAGGGCTTTGGACCAAGTGTCCGAAGACGGGGGAAATCATTTTCCACAAAGATTTGGAGAAGAACCTTATGGTGGTGCCAGGGAGTGGGTATCATTTTCCGATATCGGCGAGAGCGCGTATTCATTCGATGATTGACGAAGGCAGCTTTGAAGAGATCGATGCTCACCTTGAGGGAACTGACCCTCTGCAGTTCTCAGCAAAAGGTGTTCCTTACATCAAAAAGCTTACAGAGAACAAAGCGAAAACCAAAGAGAATGATGCGATTGTGTCGGGAACAGCGACGATCAATGGTTATCCAGTCGTTCTTGCTGTGATGGATTTTCGATTTCTTGGAGGCAGCTTGGGCTCGGTAGTTGGAGAAAAGATCACAAGAGCGATCGAAAAGGGTGTTGAAGAGAAGAAGGCTGTAATCGTGGTTTCTTCTTCAGGGGGGGCTCGAATGCATGAAGGTATTTTGAGTCTAATGCAAATGGCGAAGACCAGCGCGGCTCTTGATCGATTGCATCGGCTTGGTGTGCCCTATATTTCGATTATAACGAACCCGACGACTGGTGGAGTCACCGCAAGCTTCGCTACACTGGGAGATTTGATTTTGGCGGAACCAGGATCATTGATCGGGTTTGCGGGACCAAGAGTGATTAAGGAAACGATTCAGCAGGATCTCCCTGAAGGGTTCCAGACAGCGGAGTTTCTCCTTGAGGCAGGCTTGATTGACCAAATTGTGCCGAGGGGTGAAATGAAAGACAGGCTTGGGTTTTTCCTCTCGGTTTACGGTAAAAAACTGGCAAGTTAGGATTGGTTCACTAGCCTGATCCGGATGGATTCATTGATTGAGAAGGCGAGTCGCCTTACTGACTACGCTGATCTGAAAGACTTTTTTCTAGCTCTAAAAGAGAACGGTGGAAACTACGATCTTCAGAATGTGACGCTACTTTCGGAACGGTTGGAAAGGCCTGAACAGAAATTGAAGTGTATCCATGTTGCCGGGACTAACGGGAAGGGATCCACATGTGCGATGTTGGAGTCTATCTTTCGCGAAAATGGTTACCGTACCGGGCTGTATACTTCACCTCATCTCATTCGTCTTAGTGAGCGAATACAAGTGGATCGGGTTCCAATCACTGAGAGCCGGATGCTTGAGTTGACGGTGGAAATGGCCGGCAAACTTGGGGAAATTCCCGAGTCCATGTGGCCATCTTTTTTTGAGTGGATGACCGTGATGGCGTTTCTTCATTTCGTAAAAGAAGGTGTGGATATTGCGATTATCGAAACAGGAATGGGTGGGACAAAGGATGCTACAAACATTCTAACGCCTGAACTTTCGGTAATCACGTCGATAAGTCGGGATCATGAGGCGATGCTCGGTGATACGATCGAAGCGATTGCAGAAGAAAAAGCGGGAATCATCAAACCTGGACGACAAGCATTGATCGGGAAGCTGCCCGATGAAGCAGAACAAGTTGTGCGCAGAAGGGTGAATGCAGTCGGTTCGCAACTTTTTAAATTCGATGAAGATTTCCCAGAAACCAATTTGGAAGGTGCTTACCAGAGACACAATGCGGCTCTCGCATTAAAAGCTTCTGAATTGCTAAACGAACCATTTCCCGTTGCCAGGCAGAGAGCTCTGCTGGCACTCGAGAGTGTGGCTTGGCGAGCGCGTTGGGAATCCGTCTCAGTTAATGACGGCGAACATGAATTAATTTTGGACTGCAGTCACAATGAAGAGGCGTTCGAATCGTTAGAAGAGCAGTTGAAAATAATGGTTGAGCTGAAGGGTGTCAGTCCACTGATTGTTGTGGGTGCAACCAGTCAAGCAAGAGCCGAGTCTTTGCTTCGGACGGTAGTTCCGTATACCGATCAACTCTTTTTGGTGGAGTTCAACCACGAGCGCGCTCTTACTCCTGAGACGATTCGCGAATTCTTGCCCAAGGATTTTCGTGGGACGGTTCAAGAAATTCGAGTAGATGAACTCTTTTCTTACGGCAGATTTAGTTTAGAGGTGAAGCCGGGACAAGCTATTGTTGTAACGGGTTCGATATACATGACAGGTGAGATCAGTGATCTATTGACATCACCCAAGCCTTTTCGCGAATACTGCCTCCAGGACTAAATTCTCACTGAGCAGCTCATGCTTCTGCTCCGATTCGGTCTTGAAGTATCGAGATGAGAGAGTCGGCTGTGTCTACCATGAAGTCCGGGCGATGATCCTTTAGTGCTCCTTTTGAATTGTAACCCCAGGTGACTGAAATGACCTTTACGCCAGATTCATGAGCGGCTTCGATGTCACGAGTCTCATCGCCAATATAGATGGTCTTATCTTTCTCGATTTTGCGCTTTTTGATGACTCGCTTGAACTCCCGGGACTTTCCCAAAAGACGAGAGGAAGATTTCACAAAGTGAATGTTGGGCAAGTCGTTGAGTTTGATAAACCTCTCAACGTTCTTTTTTGAATTTGAGGTGATCACCCCGCAGGGAATTTGGTTTTCCTCTGCGAATTTAAGCAAGTTGGGAATCCCTTCAAATACCTGAATTTTGTCTAGGTTCTGATAAAGCATTGCTCGTCCTTTTCTCAGCAGAAAGGGAACTTTGTGCTTGGGGACCTGAACAAATTTAAGCAACTCCCACACGTTCATGGAACGGGCATTTTCGATTTCATGATCTTCCACAACGCGATAACCGTATTTTTTTGCAAACTGATTAAAGATCTTAACCGTCTCAGCAAAGGTGTCCGCGATCGTGCCATCAAAATCGAGTAGGATGAGATTCAGATTCATCAACTTATGGGAAGCAGTAGACTAGGGTAGTTGTTGTGGTGATGGAATTGCGGAAAGGTTCCGAAGGAGTTTCCTCCGGAACCGAAAAACCGCCTTAGAACTAAGCGTTCTTGAGTGCAGCTTGTGCAGCCGCAAGACGAGCAACAGGTACTCGTGGTGGAGAACAACTTACGTAGTTAAGTTCTACACTGTGGAAGAAGCTGATGGAAGCAGGATCGCCTCCGTGTTCACCGCAGATACCGAGCTTAATGTCGGGACGGGTGCTACGTCCGCGCTGGACAGCGATGTCCACCAATTGACCCACGCCGTTCACATCGATGGATGAGAATGGATTTTGAGTAATGATCTCAAGATCCGCATACTTTGGAAGGTAGCTTCCAGAGTCGTCACGGCTCATTCCCAGAGTGGTTTGGGTTAGGTCATTGGTTCCAAAACTGAAGAACTGAGCTTCGTTTGCAATCTTGTCAGCGTTCAGAGCCGCACGTGGAATTTCTACCATGGTTCCTACCATGTATGGAATCTCAACACCTTCAGCTTCGCTCACTTCCTTCGCAACCGCGTGGATGATGTCCGTTTGGTTTTTGAGTTCTGCCTCAAATCCGATCAGCGGAACCATCACTTCAACGTTCACCTCAGCACCTTCCTTCAATACTGCAGCAGCAGCTTCGAAAATCGCACGAGCCTGCATCTCAGGAATTTCAGGATAGCTTACTCCCAGACGGCAACCGCGGTGGCCGAGCATGGGGTTAGCCTCGTGGAGGGATGCAACGCGTTCTGCAATTGCTTCCTGAGGGATGCCAAGCTTTTCAGCGAGGGCGTGACGTGCACCGCCTTCGTGTGGCAAGAATTCGTGAAGAGGTGGATCCAACAAACGGATGGTTACCGGACGACCTTTCATCTCACGGAAGATGCCCTTAAAGTCATCTCTTTGATAGGGTAGAAGATCCACTAACGCACGACGACGCTCGGCAGTGCTATTTGCAAGAATCATCTGACGCATCGCGTTGATGCGATCACCTTCGAAGAACATATGCTCTGTGCGGCAGAGTCCGATACCTTCGGCTCCGAGAGTCACTGCCTGGGCCGCTTGCTCAGGAGTGTCTGCGTTGGTGCGGATGTTCATTTTGCGATACTTATCTGCCCATTCCATGATCTTCGCGAAGATCTGGTAGGTTTTGCAGTCGGCTGCATCTCTCTGACCCGAAAGAACTTGGTTCACTTCACTTGGTGCAGTGTCGACATGGCCAGGGAAGATTTCACCAGTAGTTCCGTCGATTGAAATGAAGTCCCCAGCCTTGAGTTGTGTGTCACCAACAGTCAGAGTGCGACGTTCATAGTCGATGACGACTTCCTGAGCACCGCAGACGCAGACTTTACCCATTTGACGGGCAACAAGTGCTGCGTGGGAGCTCACCCCGCCACGAGAAGTGAGAATACCCTCACTGGCGATCATACCGCGAAGATCTTCTGGAGTTGTTTCTACCCGGCAGAGCACTGCGCGGTCACCACGTGCATTCATTTCTTCTGCTCGGTCTGCGGTGAAACAGATGCGACCAGTTGCTGCTCCCGGACCTGCAGGAAGACCTGTTGAAAGGAGTTGTGCAGTCTTGCGAGCTTCGGTGTCGAAAACCGGAACCAAAAGGCTTGAAATAGATTCCGCAGGAATACGTGAAACTGCAGCCTTCTCATCGATGAGGCCTTCTTCCACCATTTCGTAAGCGATTCTTACCGCAGAGAGACCAGTGCGTTTACCATTTCGGGTTTGAAGCATGTAGAGCTTCTTGTCCTGAATGGTAAACTCGAAATCCTGCATGTCACGGAAGTGATTCTCAAGTGTTTCACAGACCTTGACCAACTCGTCGTAGGAAGCAGGCATTTCGTCCTTTAACTCTGCGATGGGTTTTGGCGTGCGGATACCTGCGACCACGTCCTCACCCTGAGCATTGATGAGGTATTCACCATAGAATACTTTCTCACCATTTGCAGGGTCACGGGTAAATGCAACACCTGTTCCAGAGTCGTTACCGCTGTTACCAAATACCATGGTTTGAACGTTTACCGCAGTTCCCCATTCAGCGGGAATGTTGTATTTTGCACGGTAAAGTTTGGCGCGATCGTTGTTCCAGGAGTTGAATACCGCACTTACTGCTCCCCAGAGTTGCTCGTATGGATCTTCAGGGAAGTCCTTACCGACGCGCTCTTGGATTAGTTTTTTGTAACGAGCGATGAGTTCCTTGAGCTGGTCTGCTGAAAGCTCATTGTCCAGTTCGACGCCGACTTCTTTTTTAAGACCTTCCAGAACGACCTCGAAGGGTTCATGATCATTCTCGGAGCGTGGTTGAACACCCATTACGACGTCACCATACATCTGGATGAAGCGACGGTAGCAGTCATAAGCGAACGCGGCGTTGCCAGTTTTAGCTGCAAGACCTGCAGCGGCTTCGTCGTTCAATCCGAGGTTCAGAATCGTATCCATCATGCCCGGCATGGATTCGCGGGCACCGGAACGGACTGAGAAAAGAAGGGGATCGCTGGAATCTCCAAATTTTTTACCTTCCTGATCCTCCACCTGTTTCACAGCTGCTTTTAGCTCAGCTTCTATGGATTCAGGATAGGACAAGTTGTTGTCGTAGTAATAGGTGCAAACTTCTGTTGTGATGGTGAACCCGGGGGGAACGGGCAGGCCAATGTTTGCCATTTCGGCAAGGTTAGCACCTTTTCCGCCGAGGAGATTTCTCATCTTGGCGTCGCCATCTGTTTGCTGACCAAATGCGTAGATGTACTTGGTGTCAGCGTTTGCGTTAGAGTCAGGACATGCTGTCATGTTTTTTCTAATGTTAACTGTTTCGCGTTGAATTGAGATCAATTCAGTCACTAGTTTAAGGAATTCGTATTAGGGAATACTTAAACCAAGCGAATGTAGATTTGTTTAACTGTGAAGACTAATCAATGAAAAACAAGGAGGAATCCAACAATCCTGAGCAAGAATCAGAAAAAGGGGAGATGCATTTCCTGGATCACTTGGAAGAATTCCGTTGGGTCGTGATTCGAAGCCTTCTTGCTTTCATTATTGGGTGTGTCGTTGTGGGTGTATTTCTCTCGGTTACCGCTGATTTTTTAGCCCATCCTCTGAATGTTGCGAAGGAGAGGATAGGACATGCCGATGAGATTCGGTCTTTGGTGACGATCAGTCCACTAGGAGCGTTTACGGTGTTGTTGCAAATTTGTTTTTTGGGTGGGATCGCACTGTCACTTCCATTTGTCCTCTATTTTCTTGCAACGTTTCTGGCTCCCGGGCTTACCAAGAAGGAACGTAGCGTGCTAGTGCCGGGTTGCTTGATGAGTTTATTCCTCTTTTTACTTGGTGCATCATTTGCCTACTACTTCATCTTGCCCTTGTCCATTTATGTATCACTGCAGTTCAACGCGATGCTTGGGCTGGACGTAGTATGGTCGGCTGCTGAATATTACAGCTTTGTGGTCTGGATGGTGATGGGGATAGGGGGTAGCTTTGAGTTTCCGCTGATTTTGCTTCTTTTGCAGTACGTCGAGATTGTTCAGCCGTCCACGTTGCGGTCCTGGCGACAGATGGTCATCGTGGTCATCTTGCTTTGTTCGGCAATCATCACACCGAGTGATCCTATCTCAATGGTGATACTTGCGGCTCCGTTATACATTCTCTACGAGCTATCTATTATAGTGGGAGCAAGTGTGGTTAAGAAGAAGAAGCTTCGCGAAGCTCAGGAGGCGGCTGAAGAGTGTTAGAAACAGCAGATTTTCTATTTCTTTGATCGGATTTGATCAATGAACGTCACGCGGAACATTTGCACGACGAGCCAGAAGACTCCAGCCATGGGAAGTGCGGTGACTGCCGCCCAAAACTCAACAACACCAGGTCCTTGCATCGGAACGAATGGCCGTAGCACAAACGCCATGATGACGTAAAAAACGAGTGTCAAAACGACATCGATGATGATCGCTGTTTTGTTAATGAGTTTTTTCTCTTCCATAGATCTAGTGCTGGAATAAAAGAATTAGACCTGAGGAATCAAGTCGTTTGTCTGGAAATCCTTGAAGGATTGCTTTGGTTTAAAAGCGGATTCCGCCTTCCACTCCGAATGAAAGTATGTTTGCGGGCTGGATGATCTCAGCTTCTTCATCCTCGGTAGCTCGGTAGATCACATCCGATTCTCCGACTATTTCCGCAAAAGCTCTGATACTAAAAACGTCCTTCCACTGATGTTTCACACCGACTGTTCCGATAATCGACGAGGTTTCGGAGAGTAACTGGTCATCCATTTTCAGAAAGACGGTACCTTGCATGTTTTCGATCGCGAACGCTGGGTCGTGGTATTGCAGACTAATGTCGAGGAGGGTGGAGCGTTCTTCTCCAAGACTGTAACTAAGGAATGCACCGTTTGCAGTCTTGAGGTTGAGTCTGTCGGTGATGTCCCAGTCTATTCCAAGTAGAGGCATGACGGAGACTGAGTCGATAATGGTGTTCGACGAAATAAGCCCGACTGAAAACTTGAATTTGGGATGAATGATGTGTCCTGTGTCGAAGGAAGTCACAATGTCGGAACTCAACTGAAGTTCCGCAGTTGAGCTTTCTTTCTCTTGATTTATAAATTCGTTTTGAGACCATATGTCGTGAGTAGAAACGACCCAATTTGATGATCTCGGGTAGGAGTAATTTTCAAAATCTAATGTGGGTAGGTCAGAAAGCTTCAAGGATGCATCGTGTGAAAAGGTGACGCCTCCGGTATGCAGGTTGTGCAGCATCGCATCGCGGTAAGGGGAGAGTTCTACTGAGCCAACGCTTGCTTGAGGGAAGGTTATTCTCGAATTCTCTGTCTCTTCTGAAGCTACACAAAATCCTCCACACAAGATGGAGAAAACAGCTATCAAGATTAGAGACTGAGATACTTTCACCTGTTCAAATTATGAATAAAAAAGAACTCATTTCAATCGTAATACTTTGAAAATGAGGGATCTTTTGAAGTTTTTCACGAGTTATTCATAAAAAAACGGATGCTCCGAGGAGCATCCGTTCAAAACAGAGTAAAAACGATCAAATTTTACAGATTAAATTTGATACCAAATGAAGCGGTCCACGAGTATTCTTCGAATTGGCTGAGACCAAATGATTCGTCGTAATAAGCGCGGAACGGCTCGTCGTTTAGATTGATGACTTCCGCGAAAACGCTCCACTGCTCGTTGATGTCGTAAGACGCCGTGAGATCAATTTGGAAATGATCATCAACGTAGCGATCTTCAGAGGTTTCTTCACCGAATTCATCAATGTAGCCGCTGCGATAGCTTCCGGCGACCCGGAAGTTCAAACCACCATTTTCGTAGTAGAGTGCCAGTGATCCGATAGTATCGGAGTGCTTAAGGAACGTAAGTGTGTCCGATGGGCGCAGGTCCGTTTTGGCGTCACTGTCCGATAGGGTTAGGTTTGCAGAAACACCAAATCCTGCTCCGAGCTCTCTGCGGAAGTTGAATTCAAGACCGTAGATTTGAGCAGACTCCCCGTTGAGGAAGGTGATCAGATCATATCCAGTATCAGCATCTTCGAGTTCAGTCGCTAGATCGAATACATAATTGTCGATGCTCTTGTAAAACACAGCAGCGGAAAACACACCTAGATTAGGCGAATAGAACTCGATGGACGCGTCGAAGTTCCAGGATTCAAATGGATCCAATTGAGGGTTGCCTGCTTCGATTTCTTCGTCCTCGCGATTTACGAAGCGGCGCAGGGCGGTCTGTTTGAATCGAGGACGTGCGATGGTTTTGGTGATTGCAACACGTCCAATTGTATCTTCGTTGAAATTGTATTGAAGCGAAAGGTGCGGAAAGAAATCAGTGTAAGATTTGTCTTCCGAAATCGGGTCCGCGGAGACGAAATCACCATCTTCATCCAAAATTACATTTTTTCCTGTTGTTTCGAACTCAGTGCGTTCCACTCGAAGACCTCCGGTGAGTGTTGCATTTCCGAAGCTTATCGCACCCATACCGTATGCTGCCAGAACGTCCTCAGTGGATTCATAGTCACCAGTGTTACTGTCTTCCGGATGAAATAATTCTCCACCTTCCTCGATGAACGCTTGTTTGTTGGAGAAGTAGAGGTCTCGGATACGCTGCTGATCTGCTCGAGGACCTTGGTTGTGCGCGTTGCGTCCGAGAGTGCTATCCTGAACCAGCGAAAGGTTAGCGATACTGTCTGGATTGTCGCTTGCTTCAAAGACATGAAGATCCGTGGTCTTCTCCTTGCTTGCGTATTTTACACCGAACTTCGTGTAAGCAAAGTTATCACCCACATTGAAGTCATTGCGGATATTGAACTGTGCTGTGAACTCGGTTTCATCGGTTTCATTGTTTTCCTCAACCAAACCATCGAATTCGTAGACTGCAGCATCGCCCCAGGCGGGGCCAACGGAAACGATATCGACT
>JAKSBQ010000227.1 GCA_022361075.1 Opitutales bacterium
AGTCGGACCTTACTCGAAAAATTCTTTGGAATATCCGTTCCTTCATAACGGTCGTGAGTGAAATCTTCGAGATGCATGAAAAAGGGGAAATATTTTCTTTTGTATCTCATAGAGATTAAAAAAGTTTCTCCGTTCATCTCGAAAGTTTGCGAAGGCAACTGACTTTCAAACACGTTTGATACAATCCAGCTGCTAGCGTTTTCGTTCTGCGATTTGATCTCAATTATGGCTGTCGCAATATTACGTTCGTCATGACGATAAGTCGGTGCAGCAGGAAATAGCCCCAGGCGCATTTTAGTACCCACTCCATCGGTAACACTTACCAATCCCGAATTTTGTTCCGGATTGAGGCGGACGATTCTAGCATTCTGATAATATTCTCTTACCACTACCGAGAACGGGAGACCTGCTATTTCAAAAACTTTTCCTTTTTTAAGGGCGGACTCCGCAATAGACCATACTTTGTCTTTGATAGGATCCGATTTGGAAACAATCACCAATTCGTTTTCGCGAAAGCTTTCCCCGTAGTTAGTGTGTCCTCCTTCGGTGATCCACATCTGATAGTCTTTCTGAAGCAGATCCGTCACAAACTGTCCAATGAGCAAGAGAGCCAATCCTAGGTGAATGATTACGATGCCCAGCGCCCTCCATCTCGGTCGAAAATAGCGGAAATGGGCCAATGCAAGATTCAGGAGAAGGAGAAATCCCAGAGTGTATCCTCCTGGGATCGGAAGAACCAAGTACTTTAAAAACGATCCACCTACTTCGTTTTCCGGATACTGCCAAAAAGCGATGAGACTCTGAAAGTAGCGTTTCTGAGTTTCGTAAATTCCGAAATTCACCTGGTCAAGGGTGCCGAAGAAAATTAGGATCACGGAAAATCCCAACAACCAAACCGTCAATCGGAGCGACGATAATATCCCGTAGACTGATTTAAGCACTGCCATTAATCGGTTGCTTCCTCTTCTCTAACGGTCAACAGAAAATCGATAAAATTTTCCCTCTGAGCCGACACTTTTTTGTGATCTCCTGTAATTTTAAAAAACCAAGTTTCTCCTCCTCGGTTCAGTACACCCACATAAGTCTTCAGCCTTTCTTCTCCAAAATTCTCAAGAGAAACTAAATCAAATTCCAAATGATCAGTTTTCAACGGAACGACATAATCCTTGAGGTCAGAGGCTGAAGCCAACTGCCCCAAACCAATCTGGCCACGCCAACGATTCACGTTTGAAAACAATCCACCGACGTCACCGGGAAACTTGGTTACCGCAATATCGACCTCGCTCGGATCACTACTTGTGTAGCTGCCTAATCTCATCGAAGACGATTTTCCCTCCCGCCAAGCTTCAGGAACATCCCAGCTCAATGACGATTGAGCTTCGTGATGATGTTCTCCACCTTCATCAGAATGCCCGTGACTGGCCAAGGTCGTATCCAACTTCAGCTCTTCTTTGGGAACTTCGTAATAGACTATTTCCTCCTTTCGGTCGCAAGAGACCAACAAGGCACACAAACAAACGAAAAAAGTGATTTGGTATTTTGAATTCAACGAAAACCTTCTGCTAGGAAGCCTCAGCCAGTTGAGCTTCGTAATGCCCTTTCACCATTTTGTAGAATTCTTCAAAATGAGGCACTGCGTCATTGGGGCCTGGAGCGGCTTCGGGGTGATACTGAACCGAAAAAACAGGTAAATTTTTGTGTCTTAGCGCCGCCACTGTCTGGTCGTTCATATTGTATTCAGTTACAACCGCATCTGTTCCTTCAAAAGCTTTTTCATCAGACGCAAAACCGTGGTTTTGGGCAGTGATCATCACTTTTTTTGTTTCGATATTCTGAACAGGCTGGTTACCCCCTCTGTGGCCGAACTTGAGTTTAAATGTTTTAACCCCCAGCGCATGAGAAAGAATTTGGTGCCCAAAACATATTCCAAAGATTGGAAACTTTCCTAAAAGGCCACGAACCGTTTCTTGCGCATATTTTACCGGCTCCGGATCTCCGGGACCATTGGACAAGAAGACTCCATCTGGATTAAAACTTTCGATCTCCTCAGCTGTTACCGTTGCCGGAAAGACTGTGATGTCAAAACCATGCCGAGTAAGATTTCTGAAAATCGAGCGTTTAGCTCCGAAATCGATCGCTGCTAGTTTGAAAATAGTTCTTCCGTCCCTAAGGTTCGGATGCATCGGCCGAGTTCCAGGAATGATAAAGGGTTCATTCTCTTTGTCCCGGCTATCCCACTGATAAGATTCTGTAGGTGTAACTTCTTTCGCAAAGTCCACACCTACAAGACCTTCCCAATTCTGGGCCTTTTGAATCGCGTCCTCGTCAGAAATATCCTCAGTCGAAATACATGCCTTCATCGCACCAACTGTCCGCAGCTTTTTGGTGATCGCACGGGTATCCACCCCTGTTACCCCAGCGACATCATTTCTACTCAAATAATTTGGTAGCGACTCTTCACTTCTCCAATTACTAGTTACCGGGCTAATTTCTCGGACTACGAATCCCCTCACTTTCGGTCCGTCGGACTCAACGTCCGATTGATTTACTCCGTAGTTGCCTATTTGAGATGCCGTCATTGTGACAATTTGTCCAAAGTATGAAGGATCGGTCAAAATCTCCTGATAACCAGTCATACTGGTATTAAAAACTGCCTCTCCAACGACAGTCTTGATAGCACCAAAGCCTTTTCCCCTAAATACCGAGCCGTCTTCCAACGCGATGATACCCGGTAATTCATTTTCTGTCTTTTTCACGTCCATCCGTTGGCCGAAAACTAGACAGAACCCCTTCATCGTCAAGCCGTAACGTCCTAAATTATTAGCTTACAAAGATGACCCCGCATGCCTAGCTCTAAAAATGTTTGAAAGGCTATTCTGAGTCTGGGGAGGTGATCACCTTTTTCAATTCCTCCAGAATTTTCTCACCTTCTTCTTGATTGATCCAATAAAAACAATCTCGGCACATTTTTGACCGGTTGACGATCCCTGCCTGCCTCAAAACCCTAAGGTGATGTGAAACAGTAGGTTGTGAGATGCCCAGTCGTTCAGAGATTTCGGTAACATTGTTACGATGCTTGCAGTCTTCACTAAAAGGCAGACAAGCTAAGATTTTTAATCTCACCTCATCTCCTACCGCCCACAACTGAACTGCGAGATTATGATTGGACTCCGACACTTTTATGTATTTAAAAATTTGAATATATCGAACAATCTGTCATGATCAAGCTTTAGTATTATGTATCCGAAAGATTCAAAATCAGAATGGCATCGAGGTCAGGGACTCTGGAGTCATGTCCCGGAGAGCGATTGGAACAATTGGGCCTGGCAGTTAAAGAACAGAATAAACTCCCCGGAAAAACTAGAAAAACTCATTGAACTCACTCCGGAAGAGAAAGAAGGATGCAATTATGCTAAGCACAAACTCGCGCTTTCGATTACACCCTACTTCTTCAATTTAATAGATAGAGAGGATCCAAACTGCCCGATCCGCAAACAGATCATTCCACGAGGAAATGAAATTCACGTCAGCCCTGAGGAGTTACTAGATCCTGTAGGAGAAGAGAACACAATGCCTGTTCAAGGCCTGGTTCATCGATATCCGGACAGAGTCTTGTTTTTGGTCACCAGTCAATGTGCGTCTTATTGTCGTTATTGCACAAGGAGCAGGCTGGTCTCCAACGCCCAGGATTACAATTTTCGACCAAGATACGAGAAGGCTCTAAACTACATTAGGGAGCATGCCGAAGTGCGCGATGTTTTACTAAGCGGTGGTGATCCTCTATTACTAAACGACCGTCGGCTAGATTTTCTTCTTGGCGAGTTGCGAAGCATACCTCACGTGGAATTCATTCGTATCGGTTCGCGTGTTCCAGTTTTCTTGCCCCAGAGAATAACGGATTCACTTTGTGATGTTTTCCGCAAACACGGTCCCATTTGGCTAAGCATTCACGTCAATCACCCCAAGGAATGCACTCATGATCTTTTCGACGCAACTCAAAAGCTCTCCTACGCAGGTGTACCTATCGGGAATCAATCAGTGTTACTGAACGGGGTGAACGACAACCTAGAGACCATGAAGTCTCTCATTCACCGACTTCTTATGATGAGGGTACGGCCTTACTACCTATATCAATGCGATTTGATCACTGGCTCTGCGCATCTACGGACAAGTGTGATGAAGGGAATAGAAATCATCAAAGGTCTAAGAGGACACACTTCGGGCTATTCGGTGCCTCAGTACGTCATTGATGCTCCTGGTGGTGGAGGAAAGATCCCGATCAACCCGGAGTATATAGAAGAGATCAATGATAAGGAAATCGTTCTCAAAAACTATGAAGGTAAAATTTACAAATACCCAATAAAACCCTCAGGGCAAAATGCTCCGCTTCCTGTTGAAGGCGAATTAGTCCTCTCCTAGGTCAATACTCAGGTCCACTTAGTTACAATTTCTCAACTCTTTGGAGGTCGTTCTTGACTCCTCTGTTGTATCGAATCAGATTGCATTCGTTTCATGATCACAGAAGTCATCACGCGCTATTTTCACTTTATCGGAATTTTTTGTTTGTTCTCCTCACTGGTCGTAGAGCATCTACTCATCCAAACTGAGATGAAAAGAAGTGAAGTAAAACGCCTCGCTGTGGTGGATTCGATATACGGCATCAGTGCCCTTGTTGTTTTGATAACAGGATTACTCCTGTGGTTTGTTGTTGGGAAATCCTCCGAATTCTACCTGGGGAATGCAGTTTTTCACGTAAAGCTCACCATTTTTATTATCGTAGCGCTAATTTCAGTATACCCCACTCTTACGCTCGCCAAAGCGCGTCGAGGCGAAAACGACGATTCGGTGTCCATCTCGAAAGCAGTTATAATGGTCATTAGATTTGAACTGCTATTGCTCATATTCATGCCTCTCCTGGCTTCACTAATGGCGAAAGGCATCGGAAGTTTCTAATAAAGAAAACCCGATAAAATTTGAAACTCCTCCTCGCCTTTGTTAAAACGACTATCCGGAACCCAAATTACACAAATCCAATCAGAGTTCCTCTAGAGCTATTCTTCTTTTGCGATAGAACGCACAAAGTAATTCGACTCAAAAAATGAATTTCACACAACACAGTATGATAAAAAGGCACCAGATTTATCGACTGTTTTGAATAAGTATCAGGTGCATCAACCTAAAAAATATGGACATCTACGTAGGAAATCTTCCTTACGACATTGAAGAATCATTCGTTCGAGAAACGTTTGAAGGCTTTGGCGCCGTGGAAAGTGTCAAAATCATTATGGATCACGAAACCGGAAGGTCCAAAGGATTCGCATTCGTCACTATGACAAACGACGAAGAAGCGAGAAAAGCAATCGAAGAGCTAAACGGTGCAGATCTCGATGGCCGTGCTGTAAAAGTAAATGAAGCAAGACCTAAATCTGACAATCCTCGCCAAGGCGGAGGACGTGGAGGTTTCCAACGCGGAGGCGGAAATCGAGGAGGCGGCGGAGGTCGCGATCGCCGTCCAAATCGTTACTAGTATTTCAGATATTTACTAATTAAAAACGCAGACGTCCTATTCAATTTTGATAAAGAGATGTTCGGCAGATCCCGACATCTCTTTTTTATTGGCTGAAAAGAAGCACCTGCTGAATAAAATGAATTGAAGTTATCTGGCTAATTCCAAGGATGGTGAGCATGGAAGATCTGGCCAATTTTGCGCTCCTAGCCTTCAGTTCGTTTTTGGCACTGATTAACCCGATTGGAGTGTTACCAGTATTCATCTCTCTCACAGCAAACCTTTCGGAGAGGGAACGCTTTTATATCGCGAGCAAATCGATCATCGTCGCCTTTCTCGTCATCTTGTTATTTGCGATCACTGGTCAGTTTATCTTCAGATTTTTCGGGATTTCCATTCATAGTCTAAGAATTGTCGGCGGCATTATATTCTTCATGATCGGCATGGATCTCATGCAAGCCAGGCTTTCTAAAATCGAGATCAAAGATGGGGAAGTGAAGAAGAAATATGTCACTGACATCTCGATCACGCCAATGGCCATCCCAATTCTTTGCGGCCCGGGAGCGATCACTAACGCCATCATTCTGATGGAAGATGCTGTGAACTACCAACAGCGGGCCACCTTACTCGCAACGGTCATTGTGGTGCTTCTGTTGACTTATCTGAGTTTGATAAGCGCCAACCGAATCTTAAAATTCGTGGGTGACACGATAAAGACTGTTTTGATGCGCTTGATGGGATTGATCATCATGGTCATTTCAGTCGAGTACGTTTTTGCGGGCCTTATTCCCCACCTCGAGAAAATAAGACTTTGAGCTAGAGATCCTTGAGTTTTTCGATTCGGGTCCCTACTCCATCGATTGTGGTCGTATTTTTTTCCGCCCAATACTTACGCATTCCCTCTTCGCCTTTTCGTCCAGACCAATCGCGCAAAGTTGAACGGTCTCCGATGTAATCGTAAAGAGGCACTCCAAATCCACATGAAGTTTGAACCAAATCCACATTTAGCAGAAAGATTTGCCGATTCCCTGGGTCTCTTGGAAAAAGCGTAATCAGCTCATCCCACTCTTTCTCTTTGCCGTGAAACACCTGGGCTTTGCCGTAAAGCCTCAAAATCAAAGGTTTCTCCAAAAACGAACAAAACATAATCGTCATCCGATCATGATTGAAAACGTGAGCAGCTGATTCGTTTCCACTACCCGTTAAGTTCAGCCAAGCCACCTGTGTCGGACTCAACACTCGGAAAGAATCCAATCCCTTTGGGGATACATTTATCGTTCCGAATCGATCCGCAGTCCCTACGAAGAACATTTTTTGCTCTTCAATAAACGCACGATGGCTTTCAGAGATCGAATCAAATCGCTTACCCATACTTGGAATTTTAGCCGCAGTATGCGTGATTACAAATTGCTCGCTCGGAAATTAAAACTCCAACTCAAACCCGGTCTGAAACTGGGTTGGTGAGCCCATA
>JAKSBQ010000171.1 GCA_022361075.1 Opitutales bacterium
GCACTTCAACCTGAAAGCCACCGCCAAGTATGCATAAGCCTCCTTTCCCTCTGCAGCCACACTGATGACTTTGATCACTCAGATTTGACCCAGTCACAGCAACTCGTATGTTGCTGGTAGAGCATGTCATTCCTTTCAACTTGTGGAGGGAGTTTACAGAGGCAATGCAACAGGTTGGATTGTATAACAACCCAGTCTATCAGCATGTTGCAGCTGTTGGATACCAACACACAATTCGTAAAGGCAAGCGCAAAGCTGAAGAAGACTTATCCAATCCTGACAAACGACATCGTGGTGATGTGGAAAGTATGGATGATGAATAAGTCTTTGCACCAGGTGGTTTTTGAGAGGTTTTCCCCAGGTGTTTGTTGTTGTACAGTCCTCTCTCAAAGTAAAAATTACAATTATAAAAACATTACACAGCAGTTGAAAAGTGTCAAAGGCCGTGCTTTACATTCAGCTTGCGTTTTTTTCTTCTTCACAACAGCATTGTCGACCTCGACAGCCTCATCTGCCTGCAAACCATCTCCTTGCTTTTTCTTTTTCTTCTTCTTTACCACAGTGTAGTCTGCACATCATGATTAGCACCCACCAGCACTTTGGAACCAACCATCAGGCCGCCGCCGCAACTCATATTCATCAGTGTTCTCCAGCTCACATTTCCGCTTTGTTTTGTGCATGCCACTCTCTTGCATAACCCACTTCGTGCCCAACTTGCTCTTCTCACTTATCTCGCTATCTTCTTTTTGTGCTCCTAGCACTGGTCGCTCATCATCACTCACATTTGGAAAGAACGCTGAAGCCACAGCTCAGTGGACTTGCAGACACTCGCAGCAGCCATACCGATCCCCTTGGCACTCATCCTCTGTTTGAAGTAGTCGCTGATCGAAGTTGTTGCAGGCTTCAGCAATTCCTGTCCATTGTTGGCATCTGTGGTTGATATCTCAATATCGCCCTCCCTCGCAGCATCATCGTAAGCCTTGATGTCAATGGTAGGCTCACGCTCCACAAAGTCTTCACCCAAAATCTCTCTCAAGTGCGTTTCAGAGTACGCATGCGTGCTTTTGGCCTTGACAAGCTTGCTGTAGCAAGCCATCTGACGGCGGCTCGCACGGCCCACAGCGGCCACCTCTTTTTTCTCTTCACACGGCGGCATCGCGCCGGAAGTTGCTGCGCGCGGCACTCCGCCAAGCGGCTTTGCGCAACGGCCACGGCACAGCACGCACCGTTCTTCCTGTTGATTGTGGCAAGCACGCCGGTGAATGCCGACGAGTTCGACAGCCAGTTGTCACCCGAGTCCCCGCTCCCCACACCTGGCAGTATTGCTCACGTTCAATACGCACGGCCAGCAGGCTGAGCACGC
>JAKSBQ010000348.1 GCA_022361075.1 Opitutales bacterium
AAGATCTTCGCTTAGTTTACGGCATCTTCAATTCCTGACAAAACCTTAAAAAAGGTAGCACACGAGTATCTACCGTTTCGGAGCCGTAGTCTTCCTCGCCCATGTGAACTTGATAAAACTTTGGGACCTCAGTTCGTTCCCGAAAATAGCGGGTGTGAGGGGAGATGTTTCGCTCTCCTGTTTTACACTCCACCGCAAAAGAGGGGGCTCCTTCCTTCAAAACAACAAAATCGACTTCGCGTTTGTCGGTGTCCCGGATGTAGCGCAACTCCATCTCATAACCCTCTGTGTCTTCAAGAAAGTGACAATATTTGAGGAGTTGCCCAGCAACCAGATTTTCAAAACGAATCCCCGTGTCGCTCACCCGAGACCAATCCCAGAGGTAAAGCTTCTGCTCTTTTTTAACCGCACGAATCTTCTTCGATCCGAAAGGAGCAATCCGATACACCATGTAAAGTCGTTCCAGGATCGTAATCCACTTCTCGACTGTTTCATTGGCAACGCCAAGGAGCTTGCTCAATGAATTTACGGACAAGGGTGACCCCACACAATCAGGTAAATGTTGAAGCAACCACTCCAGTTTCGAGATTTCTCTTACGTTTTCCAGGTCCCTTAGATCTTCGTAGATCACCCGGGTCGACTGCTCTCTCTGCCATCGTCTTAAAAAGCGTTCTTCCCCTCTCAGTAGAGGTTCTGGAAATCCACCAAATTTCATCAACTGCTTAAGGTCTCCAGCACTTGCTTCATCTGAAATCTCGTTCAATGACATGGGGTGCAAGTGATAGTAGTGATACCTTCCCTGTAGTGAATCTCCTCCCCTTCGATAGTAGTCCAGCCTTGCCGAACCTGTCACCAGAAACGAAACCTTACTTCGATGCCGGTCATAAAGTCCCTTCACCATATTACGCCAATCCGAAAATTTATGGATCTCGTCCAGAATCACAACAGACTGCTTTGAGGGCAAATGCCCCTTCAAGATGCGATCTCTGTTCCCAAGATCATCCCAATTCAGGTAAGCTGGATGATTTTCTTTTTCAGGCTTTTCGCCCAAGCACTGAAGCGACAACATGGTCTTACCCACCTGACGCGGTCCACCCAGGAAAACCATCTTAGACTTAAGGTCTTCACGGATAAAAGATGTCAGATATCGCGGTGCTGGCAGCATGAGTATTTTCGACTATACCTTAAAATACTCATGGATATTTTCAGCTTTCCTCTCACGCAGTCGATTACTGCTCAATCTAAGCAGTTATGATACTAGCTAGGGTTTGAATCACTGCAAAGATCATAGGATTTTCATTAATCTCGCAGAGTGCGCAGAGCAACGCCAAGTCGGAACTCTCTGCGGTCTTGGTGAGATACAAACATCCATTTCATCGGTTAAATCATGGTTTTAAATATTAATAGGACAGGATTTACAGGATGCTCAGGATGATAAAAAATTCTATTAATTACGCACTAACATGCTCTAGCTTAATCTTGAAGATCTTGTTCATCCTGTCTAAAAAGATGAGCATCTACTGCTGCCCAAAATGTGCGTCCCAGGAGCGGTAGGCGGTGACGTCTTCAATCATCGCCTCGAGGGTTGCTTGGAGTGGGCCGAGGTGGATGATGCCTGAGAATATCGCTTGATCCTGGATTTCGCTCACAAGATGAAAGGCAGGGCGTTGATTGATACCGAAACTGTTAAATGCTCTTGTATCCCCTCGCACTTCTTCTTCGACGAGTTCGCTTTGAGAAAGCGCTAAAATGTCTTCTTTATCAAGGCCGGATGCTTGAGCGGCAACTTCAGCGCTGACTTCGAATTGTCCCACTTGCTTGCCTTCAATCATGGCGGCGTGGGCGATTGCGCGGCGGACTTCGTCCCCTTTGAAACCAAGTTCTTTGGCCGCAACTGCAACTACATTTGGGGCGAGGTATTCCTTGAGAGTAGGATCCACCCATGCGGAATTCAGCATCTGGGTTTGGCGTGTGATCACCCCGGAACGACGGTAGTAACCATCTTCTTCAAACGTGCTTTCGGGTAGTCCTTCGGATGGAATGAGGGCAATTCGCCAGTCAAAGGTCACTTCATCGGCATACTTTTCTTTCAGAAAGTCCCAAACAGGTTCCACATAGTGGCACCAAGATGAAACTACGTCTAAATAATAGGTGACTTTAACCATGTTTTCCTCCTCTTAACCGAATTCCTCCAGTGAACGCTCTACTCACCAAACACCATTAACTTGATCATTGAAAAATACGAATCTACCCAAGGCCACACCCCCAGTTGGTAAACCAATCCACCGAGCGCAAGCATCGGACCAAAGGGGATTTCGATCCCAAACCCAACTTGCTCTTCTTCCTCATCCTCTCCTCCATCCGAATTCTTACTTTCGGCAGATTCCGGTGATGACTGAAATATTCTTTGAAAAATCATGTATGGGATGAGCAAGATACAGCCGATGATCGCCCCTCCAAAAAGACTGAAAACTGCTCCTTGCCATCCGCAAAACGCACCGATGCAACCGACAAGCTTCACATCGCCGAGGCCCATCGCGGGTTTGCGAAAAACGATCTCTCCCAATTCACCAATCCAAAAAACCAACCCGGCGCCGATCAGAATACCAATCAGAGAAACCACTCCCGATGCCACTGGCGGACTGATCCAAGAGCCTTCACTCAAATCCAAATGCAAACTCGGAATCAGGAAGGAAAGAATGAGGCCCACAGCCATTCCCCCGACGGTAAAAGTGTCTGGAAGAATCATGTGATCAAGGTCGATGAATGTTCCCACGATCGCGATCACGATGAGCAACATGCTCACCAATGCCAACTGAGGTGTATGGACCCACCAAGCGACTAAAAACAATGCCGCTGTCAAAACCTCTACAACTACGTAACGGGCCCCGTAGGGCTCCTTCGTTTCTCGGTCTTTTCCTCCTAAAATGATCCAAGAAAGCACAGGGATGTTCTCCCACCAGGACAAACGTCTGCCTGTCGCGCTGTGCGATGGTGGCCAGAGAATCGATTCTTCCTTAGGTAGTCTGTAGATACAAACATTGAGGAAGCTGCCTACGCATGCTCCGAGGAGGACCACTAAGGTCGGCATGAACCACGGGAGGGTCACTTCAATTTCTTCTATGATTTCAATCCAGCCCATCAATCAAATGTCACAACTTCAGCTTAACCGCGTCCAGCATCACGTCAACGGGCACTTCCTCTCCGGTCCAGATTGAGAGCGATTTAGCTCCTTGATGAACCAACATCGTCAATCCGTCCGCCGCTAATTTTCCCATTGATCGAGCTGTCCGAACCAATCGGGTTGGTTCCTTTCCATAGACTAGATCATAGAGGCCTTCAATTTTCGCCAGAAGCTCTTCCGTTACAGGCAGCGGGTCCTCAGGTTTCAGTCCGAGTGATGTGGATTGAATCAGCAAAGTGTCACCAGGGACGTCAGGTATCTCATCTCCAGTTAAAAACCCTTCCATCCGATCTGGGGAATAGCTTGCTAGAAGATCTTCCAGTAACGCATCGAGCCTGTCCTTCGAACGGTTGCCAATCCACAGATGTGAACAGCCTTCCTCAAGGCACTGAACACAAGCGGCTCTCGCGGCTCCTCCGGCTCCCATCAAAAGGATTGGTCGATCCTTAAGACTCATCCCAAGGGTAGTCTCGATTCCCTTCGATAGGCCGTATCCGTCGGTGTTGGATCCGATAGTCTTATTATTTTGAAAACTTACCGTGTTCACTGCACCCATTTTCGCCGCTACGGGATCAATTTCATCGAGTAGTTCCAATACTTCCACTTTGTGAGGAAGCGTAAGATTAAGCCCCCGAAATCCACGATCCCGACAAATCTTCAGCAATTCCGGCAACTCCTCAGGTTTCACTTCGATTCGTAAATACTCCCAACTCTCGAAGCTCGGATTTCCTTTAGCCATCTCCCGAAGCGCCGCATTTTGAAAGACTGGGCTGAGTGAGTGTTTGATGGGGAAACCAACAACTCCCAGATACTCCTTTTCGGGCGGCAACAACTCAATCGTCGACAGTTGATGCATTTACCAAGCTAAAAACTAAGCGCGGTGGGCGCGTTTGTAGGCATCTCCAAACGCATTGACGAACGACTCAAACAGCAGGGCATGGTCTTGGTCTTTAGCCGCCATGTATTGGTTTTGCAGGTTTTTGCAGGTGCGTTTCAGTACTTCTCCAACCGGAATTGGAGAGAGTGAACCCTCGTTGTATTCGATCCTGTTGGATTCCAGGAAAATCAAAACATCCGCAACCGAGAGGAAGCGGCCGCCTTCAAACACGTCGATGAAGAAAGGTTTGTCCTCTGAAAAACATCCTACCATGAATCTGCCGGGAATTGCGATTGGACGGAGATCAACTCCACAGCGCATGGCCACTAAAATGTAAATAATCGAAAGCGATAGTGGGATACCTTTTTTAGTATCCAGAACGTGACTGATGAAACTGCTGTTCGGGTTTTTGTATTCGTCCAAATCTCCAGTAAATCCGTTTTCGTGGAATACCACCCGGTTCAACACCCGACATTTTTCTTTGTAAGAACAAGGTTCGATAAAAAGATCAAGCGCCCGGATTCCCATTTCGTCCAGCATCGCGCTGTAGCGCGTGGTGTCGATTCGTGGAGTTACAGTACGATCCAGCAACCAGCATCCAGTTTCGAGCTCGTAACTGAAGGATTCAATGAAACTCCTGAATGTCTCGACCGTGTTGTCGATGCCGAGCTTGTTTAGATAAAACTTCGCGTAATAAACCTGAATTCCGCGACCGTTTTCCATTAACTCCTGGAGGAAGGAAACTGCGTTTTCTTCGTTGGCTGAAAAATAGTCAAACAACTGCTGTTGCACAACCGGGGAAGGGTCGTCTAACAACTGGAGTAATGATGATTTTTGAGCACTGTCCCACATGGAATTAACGATGTAAAAGATTACATAGAATTTTCGAAATGTCGAGCAGGGAGAATCCCGCTCTTCACTGGTATTACTAGTATCGTCATGAATTAGGAGGGCTGAACAATTTTATTAATTTTTTACTAATTTCAAAATAACTCCCCATTCCAAGCCAAAAGACCTCCTGGAAGCTCTTCCCACAGCCTCCATTTAGGCCTGAAAACTTAATTTTCTTAAGTTTTAGCCGATTACGATAATTGGATCACTATATAAAGCTCATGATACAATCTCTGACAGGTTTTCATGATATGCGGTCGAATCCTCATATCATGATCAAAGGGAAGGCATCTCCGTTCTTCTTGAAGAAGCGGGAAGTGCCTGCCGCAGATGTGTCTACAGAGTCATCTCATCAGGCAAAAAGATTGAGTGACGAGGAGCTGAGGGTTCTCGAAGAATTGAAACTCCGTGATTCTGCCGTACGAGAAGAAGAGGAAAGCCATGCACGCATGCTCGGCCGTCATGCGGGAGCGATTCGATACGAATATCAGATCGGACCCGATGGAAAACCTTACGTCATCAATGGTTCCGTAGAAGTCGACCCGAAGTTTACTTCCACAAAAGCCGAAGATATTCGTAAGGTGCTCCAAAGAATACGACGAGCTGCAGTGGCAGTGTCCAATCCTTCTCAAGCGGATTTGAACATCGCCGCTAGTGCAGCGGCGAAGATATCGATTACGAGCCAGAAAGCAGCGATCGATACCTACACGCAGAGCGTAGAAATCCAATCTCGACAACCCACACCCTCCGCACCTGTGGCCATCAGCGACCAACTCAATACCCAAGCCTAGCTTCGGGTAGCGAATGGTTCGCAAGACAGATCACGGTCCAGACGAGTTTTCGAAAGTCGAAAATTCGCCCAGGACACCGTGACGATGGAGCTTATTGGCATCAAAACAGCCGCGAGAAGCGGATTCATCCACCCAATCATCGATACGGTGACGGCAATCAGATTGTATAAAATCGTCAAGGCGAAGATCTCCGCTAATGCCCGATGGCGTAACGGCATGAGTTGAAAAACATTCAACACCCCGCTCAGTCCCTTGCCTAAAAAGAAGAAGTCCGATTGATTTTCCAGCACACCTCTGCCGATCACCGGAGTCGCTTTACAAAGGGCTTTTTCAAACGCCAGAGCATCGTTAGCACCATCCCCGATCATCATCCCCTGAGAGTTCGCATGTTGATCGATCCATTCTGCCTTCTCAGCCGGGCTCAACCCACCAAGGCCTCTCTCCTTCGGAAGCCCCAGTTCGCCTACCATCCTCATCACTTTTTCCGGAGAATCTCCACTCAGCACCGAAACTTCCATTCGTTTGGATTCCAACCACTGGACACATTCCTTGCTATCCGTCCGAACAGAATCACTAAAAGTGAAAGAGGCGATCCTCTTTTCGTTCATCCAAAAGTCCGTCGCTCCCGACTGATGAGAGTTACTTGATTTTCCAAGTCGCCAGGTATTTCCACTAAACTGGGTCTCAACGCCAAATCCGACCCGCTCATGGATCTCAGGCAATTCATTCAGCAACTGACTAAGTCCGGGATACGCAGCTAATAAATGCTCCTTCAACGACCGGCCCACCGGATGAAGGTTTTTGGCTACTAAAACAAAAAGGCCCTCTCTTTGTTCTTCCGCAAGCTCGTTCAAGATTGCGGGTTCATGCATTTCCAGAACCTCCAGAGTCAAGGTGCCTGTTTTGTCGAAAATGATTTTCCGAATTCTCGCCAAACGACCCCACATTTCATGCATTCGGACATAAACACCCCTGCTTCTCAGCCACTGGGCCACCAAATCGTTGACCCGAGGGTAGGCCAACCCAATTGCACAGGGACAGGATACCACTAAAATCGAAACCGCCACCTGAATTCCTCGAATCCAGTTGTTGCCAATCACTCCCCATCCCAAAAGTCCACCGACCGCCAAAACCAGGACCACGATGATGTAAGTTTTGAGAATTCGCTCCATCACGGTTCCGTGGGGATCACGGGAATTCTGCGATTCAAAAAGCCGCTTCATCAGCGAAACGTCCCACGACTCCAGAGCCAGCAGCGACCAACTTCCACGGTTGAGCGCGATCGCACCAGAAGGAACTGTCTCACCCTCGCGAAACACCTTAGGGTCCGCTTCACCGTTAATCGATTCGAGACTGAAGTTAGCGGCCTCACCCCGTAACCTTGAATCCACTGGTACCCAGGCTCCAGCATCAAGTTCATAGCTCTCACCACTCTGAAGAGAGGTCACCGAAACAGGTTCTTCCTGATCCAAAATCCTGACCTTTTTTTGTTCTGGCACTACTGACATTCCGTAGCTGGAATTTTGTTGGACGATCCGCTCCTGCAACCACCTTCCGAACAACATCAACAGGATGAAAATGGCTACAAAATCAAAATAAAAAAGCTGATGATCACCTGTCGCCCATCCCACGAGCGATCCGATGTAAGCCACCACGATTCCCAGCGCAATAGGTAAATCAATATGCATCACCCCCATCCGAATCGCGCGAATCGCGCGCCGAATAAAATAGGTGCCTCCCACTAACAAGCTAAACCCAGAAAGGATCACTACGATCACCCGAAGGAGAGGAGCCAATCGATCATCTGGCGACATCCCGAGGTAAAAAGGTAATGTAAAAGCCATTGCATTCATCGCAAGAAACCCACAAATGCCCAGTCGGCTCTGTAGATTCTGGCTCGATGCTTCCGCCTTCTCCACTCCCGGTGGAGTCAGATGATATCCGAATCGCTGGATCTCCGCCGCAAACGCGCCGAGATCAAAATGCTCTTTTCGGGCTTCGATCTCAATCGTTCCTCGACTCGGATCGATGTAGAGACTGACGGCTCCATCGTATCTCGAAAACACCTTCTCAATCAGCCAAACACAACCCACACAAGAGATACCTTTAAGTTCAAAATCCACACAGGCAACTCCACTCGTGCCAGCAGTCTGCGAGTCCCAAAACTCGATTAGCACCTTTTGCTCCGGATCTTGAAACGCCTTACTCCCTACCGGAGGCAACGCACGATCTCTCAACTCATAAAATCGCTCAAATCCTTCGTCCTGAATGAGGTGATAAACATACTCGCAACCTCTACAGCAAAAGGATTCATCCTTCGAAACTCGGGTTCCGCAATGTCTGCACTTTTGGTCTCCCACTTCGTTCATCATTCATGAGTCGCTAGAGTTTTCGCAACAAAAACCTTTGATAAGATTTTTGAAATCGAACTTCCCTTCAGGACGTTTGACTTTACACGCTTCATTCACCCATTATGAAGCTCCGTTGTTGCTGAATTGTCCTGATGAGTAATCTAAGAAATCGACTGTTTCCCTGGCTTGCCGCCACCGCCCTAATCCTCGTAAACCTTCAAATTCTCACCAACATTTATCGCAACTATCCGGAATTGTTGAGTCGAGTCGGAATTCTACAACCAGTGGAACATATATTGACGGTTTTGGGAACGATTCCAAACGATTCGCTTTGGAAACTCAGTCAGTCTGACCGAAAAACGCGCCTGAAACAGAGACTAAAAGACATCGATGAATACTCCACTTATCTTTCTGAGGAACAGTTCGAATCATTTTCAATCGATTCTAAGCAGGAGTATCAAGGAATCGGTGTCTCTCTGGTGTCCACTTATGATGGGATCTTAATCCACGAAGTATTTCCCGAAGGTCCTGCTGAAAGAGCTGGAATCACCGAAGGGGATTTGATTAAAAAAATTGAAGGTTACGACGTGAGCAACTGGACCTTTGACCGCTCGATTGACGTCATACGAGGCCGCCGAGGAACTTTATTAAACCTCACCATCTCAAGAGATGACGAAATACAAGACATCGCGGTTCGCAGAGACTACATTGAGATTCCAAGCGTTTCCCACGTGCATCTGACGGAAGATGGCATCCTCTACGCGAGAATCGAGCAGTTTGGCGAAAAGACCGGACAAGAGTTTTTTCAAAAAATTCGACCCTACACTAACCAGGCTCTACAAGGCCTCGTGATTGATCTGCGAGACAATACCGGAGGGGTTTTGCGGTCTTCTCTCGACATCCTCGATGCCTTCTACGACCGGGGGCAACTGATGCTAAAGACTATCGGGCGCGAAAACCATCGTAGCCGCATCTTCCGTGCAAAGAAATCCAACTTGTTTGGAAACCTGCCCACTGTTCTTTTGGTAAATCAAAACACCGCAAGTGCCTCGGAAATTATCGCGGGTTCGCTTCAGTCTACCGAAAAAGCCATTCTCATCGGTGAAAAAACCCTTGGCAAAGGTTCGATTCAGACCATTTACGAGCTCCGCAATGGTGAAGCTTACAAAAAGACTACTGGCTACTACTACATGCCGGATGGGTCTTCGATCGACAAAGTAGGACTCCGTCCCGACATTCGCGTTCGGCAAAACCGCGAGTCCTACTGGCAGTACCGCCGCAACGTTCAATCAAACGTGCCGCCCTACGAAGCCGAATACGATGCAGTATGGGAAGCCGCACTTAAGTATCTGAACTAAGACAAGTGGATTGGTTTTGACGCCATCCACTGCTCGCTCAATTCTGGGTCGGTAGTAAAATGATATTGGCGATTGAAAGTTCCTGCGATGAGTCCGCCCTGGCTTGCTTTGATCCCTCCAAAGGACTGAGCAATGAGCTGATTAGCAGCCAAATCAAACTTCACGCGGAATACGGGGGTGTAGTTCCCGATCTCGCAAGTCGCGAACACCTCGCCAACTTTCCCAAACTACTTGAAGAGCTCAAGTCCCAGCAGGATCTCGAAGAAATTTCCCAAATTGTCGTCACCCGAGGCCCGGGTCTCGCCTCATGTCTGGCGCTTGGGATCACCTTCGCAAAAGCGATCGCGCTTGTTTACGATCTGCCAGTTCGTGGAGTTCACCACTTGCATGGCCACGCTTATTCTCCATTTATCCCACTGCACGAGGCAGAGCCAACGAGTTTCAAAGACACTTTAGTAGAGCAACTTCCGCATTGCGGACTAATCGTCTCTGGAGGAAACACGATCATTATCGAAATCGATGAGAACCTAAACATTCGAACTTTGGCGCGAACCGTCGATGACGCTGCCGGAGAGGCCATCGACAAGGGAGCAAAATTGTTGGGCCTACCCTATCCAGGGGGACCGATGATCGAAAAACTGGCAACCGAAGGAAAACCAGGTATGCATGAATTTCCCGTCTCTTTTCCAAAACCCAGAGACTGGAAATTCAGTTTTTCGGGGCTCAAGACCAGTCTGCGCTACACTCTTGAGAAGATCGATGATGCTTACCTTGACCAAGAGATTCACAACATTTGCCACTCCTACCAGGAAGCTGTCATTGAACAGCTGATTCGAAAAATGGGACACATCCTGGACGCTAAATCGTTCAACTCCATCGGTCTTTCAGGAGGGGTATCCAACAACGGACGCTTGCGAGAACGGTTTTTGGAGTTGGGCAACCAATCCGGTCTACCTACCCACATCGCGAAAAGACGTCACACCGGAGACAACGCAGGGATGATCGCGTTCTCAGCTTGGTTGAATCCCAAAGCCACGACTCTCGATACAAAAGCGGAGCCTCTCGGTATTCAGCCATCGGAGCCCATCGACACTCACTGATTCGGAAGAATGCATCCGGATAACCCTTTTCAGACTCCTTACGACTTCGAAAAGCTAACACCCTTTTTACCCTACCAGTTTTCAAGACTTCGTGACTCAGCGAACTCCAAGTCTCATCTCCCCTGGCACGACCCCAATTTTATTCACGCGTTCAATCACGCGCTCCTGAAGGAACGTTATGGAATCAATCATTGGGATCTGCCTCCCAACAGCCTTTGCCCTGCCGTTCCCGGGCGCATGGATTATCTCTTTCACCTGCGGGATTTGCTCCCCCCAAAAAGGGTTAAAAAAACACGTATTCTCGACATCGGAACTGGCGCGAGTGTGATCTACCCCATTCTTGGTTCCGCTGAATTTGGCTGGAATTTCATAGGAACGGACATCCACAAACGTTCTCTCGCAAACGCTCAAACGATCCTGGACGCCAATTCAGATCTTAAAAACCGGATTGAACTCCGCCACCAATCTGACCCAAATCGTACTTTGAACGGCATTCTCAGCGTTGAGGAAAAATTCGATGCCTTGATCTGTAATCCGCTCTTTTATGAAAGCGTCGAGCAGGCCCATAGCTCTTACGAGAAAAGGCAAAGCAAAACCGAACGAGCCATCGGAAACTCCATTTCATCCACCCGAACTTTTTCAGGAAGCCTACACGAACTCGTTACCAAAGGAGGAGAGCTCGAATTCCTCTCGCTTCTCATCGAAGAAAGTCTGACACATGCCCCTCAAATCAGCTTTTTTTCCACCTTGGTCTCTCGAAAAACAAACCTTCCCATGCTCGAATCAAAGCTTAGAACTCTCGGCGTTCCCCACCAGCAAGTGATTCAGCTCCACCACGGGAATAAAACGAGGCACCTTTTGATGTGGTCGTTTTAGCATAAGAAGCTGTTGTTTTCTCGCTTTTTTCACGTCTTACAAAATGAAACTCACACTCAAGCTTCTAGCGCCCTATTTCGCCATCGGTATTTTCTGGATCATATTCCGGAACGCGTGGCTCAGCATTTTTGCCTATCACCTCCAGATCGTTGTTTGGAACTTCAAAAAACTTAAAATCAATAAATTCGTTTTCGGCAGACTTGCTATAGGCACCCTGGTCACATCTGCTCCGGCGGGTATAGTCGTGTATTTTTTGTTGCCGCACATCTCAAAAATCGAACTGAATAAATGGTTTGACGAATTCGGGATCTCGGGGAACTCCCTATGGTTTCTAATCCCCTATTTTGGTATCGTTCACCCTTTTCTTGAACAAAAGCATTGGAATGAACTGAGGAATATCACTTTTGTTTCCCATCTAGCTTTCGCAGGATACCACTCGATGGTACTCGTTACGCTTCTGAAAAAGGAATGGATTTATGTGAGTCTCGCGATATTGGTCTCAATTTCTCTGATCTGGAAAACCATAAACAAAAAAGATCGAACGGATTCAGCTTCTATTCTTTCTCATATTTTGGCTGATCTCGGAATTATTACTGCGACTTTCTTGAGATTATGAAGCACACAGCTGCAAAATGTTAAGTTCATCAGCATCCAATCATGTGGAACAAAATCAAATATCCTCTCGAAGTCATCGTCACGCTGACTGGAGGTGTCGGTTATGCGGTCTTCCACAAAAAACTGGCTTTCAATGTCTGGTTTATCCTCCCTTTGCTGGTGTTTTTGGTCCTTTACGCTTTTCTGGAATCCAAATACGGAGATCGGAAATTTGCCGACTTTGGAGTTAGAACCGATAATCTCAAAAGTGCCACCAAATGGAATTTCATCGTGTTGGGTCCGATTCTGCTGGGATTAAGTATCTACGCGTTAACCAACGGAGTTCATCACCCACTCCACTTCATTTACGCGGTGCTGCTCTACCCACTTTGGGGATTGATCCAACAATTTGTATTTCAAGGAATATTTCTAAATGCCTGTAGGAAAATGGGGTTAGGATATTTCAGTATTCTACTAGCGACGTTCGTCTACACCATCGTGCATTATCCATCCATGTTCATGATCAAGTTTACTGCGATTGGAGGATTGCTTTTTTCGACGCTCTTTTATTTCCGTCCAAACATCATTCCGATTGGTATCTTTCATGGGGTATTCGGAGCGTTCCTCTACTATGTTTTGCGAAACAAAGACCCTTTCGAGAAACTTTTGGACAGGCTCTAAAATTTTCTAAGGATTTGCCGCCTCAGTCGTTCTCTTTGTATGAAGGCAAATCTACTCAAGCTTCTCCTTTTCATAGCAGTCCAGGCTTTTGCTTTCGATCCCCCGACTGAGGAGGAGCAAATTCAGGCAATAGGTAAAATCTTGCCAACAGATCATCATTCCAAAGCATGTTTTTCGATTTCCAAATGCTTTCATCCGATCCCGGCTCCCAGCCCCATCGACTGGTTGGCAAACGTGGATGAGCCGGGACAGACATATGAGCAATTCAGGAAAAGGAATTACCCCAAACCTAACGAAAAAAAGCGCAGGATTTACCTACAACCTATAGGAGTGTTTCAAGATCACGCTCCTTCGATTGAAGATTTGAAAGATTACGCTGAACTTTTCTTCGGGATGCAATTCGTGATCCTGCCAACAGTCAGAATTGACAGCGAGGGAATCAGATCGAGGACTCACCCAACTCAAAGGCATCGTCAAATGTATGCCGACGACATCCTAAGGCTCCTTCACCGGAATAAGCCAAAGGATGCCTACGCTGTGCTCGGGTTAACAATGACCGATATGTTCTCTGGCAGTAAAAACAATTTCGTATTTGGCGTAGCTAGTACATCTCACCGAACTGCCGTTTTTAGCTTTGCGAGGAACGATCCCGAATTTTACGATGCTCTATGGAAACCGACCTACGCTCCTTTGGTCCTCAAGCGAAGCATGAGGGTCATGACCCATGAACTTGGTCATTTGTTTGGACTCATGCACTGCATCCACTTCGCATGTCTAATGAACGGAGCAAACCATCTTCAAGAAAGCGACCGGCAACCCCTTCATCTTTGTCCGGTCTGCTTACGGAAGCTTCATCACCAAGTCGGATTTGAAATTGTGCCGAGATACAAAGCGCTGAACGGCTTTTTCAAATCACATCAATTTCAGGCGGAGGACGAGTTTACCCAAACAAGAATGCAAGAAATCGAACTCGCTCGAATCAGTCTCTAAAAATCCTGCTGCGGATAGAAATCGGCGAGAATCAGATAACCGTCGAGGGTTCCTTTGAATTTCTCGGCTTTGATCGAATCTCCTACTGCTTTGACTGACACTTTAAACTGAAGTTTTCTCATATCACGAGCGGTGAAGCTGGAATCCAACACCTCGAGTTCCGTGAATTTGAAAGGGTTCAATCGTTGGTCAATCGCTTCGAGTGAGGGAAAGTCTTCGTCTTCTCCCAAAAAGGCTTCAACAGTCACTTTTCGTGTGGGAAGCACGGGATCAAGCATGCGTAGCTTAAATCCACTCTTAAGAATGTTTAGTCCAAAGGAACTGAATGAGTCTGTTTGCTGAAATTCTTCGCCTTGAGACGGCGGCTGGGGTTGGGAATCATACTGTGAATGATTCCAGTCATTTTCTTTTTCGAGCTTCTGGAGATAGCGCTCCAATCGACGATTGACCACCTTGGTTTCTCCCTGGAGCAGCACACCGCCTTCGGTTCGTTCTCCCATAAGCTCAACACTGAATTTCACCTCAAAGGACTGCCCCTGCTGTTGGTCGGCAGCCCCTGCATCCGTCCAATCGGTCGCAAAACCTGAAAGGGTCATCAAGCTCAGCAAACAAACATTACTGAACCTTTTGAGTGTGCTTTTTAAGCTCTTCATAAACGTTGGGAGGTACGAGTCGTGTATCGCGATCCGTGTAAGTGTGAACTTGTTTCACTAGATTAGAACTGGTGAAAAAGTATTTCTCATTCGGCATGAGGAAAATCGTCTCAACTTTGTCTTCAAGAAGGCGGTTCATTTGAGCCATCTGAAATTCATATTCGAAATCGGACACGGCACGAAGTCCTCGAATCAAGGCAGACGCACCCATTTTTAGCGCAAAGTCCACGATTAAACCCTCAAAAGGCATCACCGTAACGTTGTCCAGATGACCGACGTTTTCGTGGATCATCTCAAGACGTTTATCCAAGGAGAACATCGGAGCTTTGTTGTGCGACTCCGCGACTGCCATGATGACTTCGTCGAAGATGTGAGATCCGCGTGTGAGCACATCAAGGTGCCCAAATGTCACGGGATCGAAGGTTCCAGGATATAACGCTTTTTTCATAACAGCTGGTGATCGTGCATCTTGCGTCTTCGGCTCTATCAAGTCAAAACATGAATACCCTCTTCAAAGCCCCTTCATTTCCCCATACACTGCATTGTCGGAGTCCGATTGCCATTTCTGAACTGATCAATCGGCCCACAAAACAACAGTTCCCCTCCCACGTCACCGCCAACTGGCCCGAGCTCGACAATCCAGTCTGCAAGTCGAATCACATCCAGATTGTGCTCGATGACGATGATCGTATTGCCCTGATCACGCAGCTTGAAAAGCAGGTCCATGAGATGCTGAATATCACTCCAGTGCAGACCCGTGGTCGGCTCATCCAACAAATACAAAGTCCGTCCCGTCTGTCGTTTGCTGAGCTCAAGGGAGAGTTTCACACGCTGCGCTTCACCGCCTGAAAGTGTCGTCGCGGATTGGCCGAGTTTTAAATAACCCAGCCCCACCGCTCGCAACGTATCAAGCTTCTCAGCGATACGTGGTTGTTTGGAAAAAATGTCACACGCGTCGTCAACGGTCAGATCCAGCACTTCCGCAATGTTCAAGCCACGAAATCGGATCTCCAAAGTCTCACGGTTGTATCGTTTTCCATGACAACTGGGGCACTCGACGTAAACATCGCTCAAAAACTGCATATCCAACTTGATCTGCCCGTCACCTTTACAACGTTCACATCGCCCTCCTGGGGTGTTGAAACTGAAACGGTTCGCCCGATAACCACGAACCTTCGCGAGTGGAGTCTTGGAAAACAGGTCTCTCAGCTGATCAAAGAGCTTGGTGTAAGTCGCCGCGTTGGAACGTGGACTGCGCCCGATGGGTTCCTGATCAATACGCAGAATGCGCTCCACATGATAAAGCCCGTCGATCTTTCGATGAGCTCCCGGCAATTGCTTCGCCCCGTTGAGTTTGAAGGCCGCAAATTTCGCCAGGATATCATTCACGAGTGTGCTCTTGCCCGAACCGGACACACCTGAAACCACGGTGAGCAACCCTACAGGAAATTGTACATCGATGTTCTTTAGGTTATTCTCCTTCGCCCCAAGGACTTCGATCACGTCCTCGGATCGGCTGATCACCTCGCCTCCAGGCTCGATCATAAGCTTCCCGCTCATGTAAGCGCCCGTTTGGCTTTTGGGAGATGCCATCAGCTCCTGCGGAGTTCCCGTCTCGACAAGAAAGCCACCTGCTGCTCCCGCTCTCGGCCCAAGTTCCAGCAATTGATCAGCCGCTTCCATGATCTCTCCATCATGTTCGACAACCACGACCGTGTTCCCCTGATCACGGAGATTCAGAAGAATCTGGATAAGTTTACGATTGTCCACCGGGTGCAGGCCGATGCTGGGTTCATCCAAAACGTAAATCACTCCAACCAAACCCATTCCGAGTTGCGTTCCAAGTCTCACCCGCTGCGTCTCACCACCACTGAGAGTCTGATAACGCCGATCTAATGAGAGGTAACCGATGCCTACCTCGTTCAGGAAATGCAGCCTGCGTTCCAAGCCGTGAATTGCATCGCTGATAGGCTCAAATTTGGGATTTCTGAGCAGATTCTTGCGTACCCAGATGAGGGAATCGGTGATGCTCTGATTGAGAAAATCCGCATAGGACACTCCTTCGACAAATACACTGAGGCTTTCGGGCTTGAGACGTTTGCCATTGCAGGCGTCACACTTTTGGCGAATCTGATAAGCCATTAAACGCGCCTTCAACCCATCGCTTGAGGAATGGAGCTGAGAATCTATCAAATCCGCAATCACTCCCTCAAATTTCATCGCTACAGGCTTGGTGTTTCCCGATTTCAATTTGAATAAAAACTCCCTGTCTCCCGTTCCAAACAAGATGCTCCGACGAGTTTCGTCATCCAGGTGTTCCCAAGGAGTCTGTGCATCAAAAGGAAGTTGTTCGGCCAACTGCTTAAGAATCGCATTTCGCTTAATGATCATTGCCTTGGAACCCAGACGCCACGGTTTGATGGCTCCTTTTTTCACGCTCAGTGTGGGATCAGGGACCACCAAATCAGCATGAAAATGCAGCATCTCACTCGTTCCACCACATTTAGGACACGCCCCGTCCGGATGATTCCAGGAAAACGATTTCGGCGTGAGCTTGGAGTAGACGTGGCCTTCTTTCTGCGAAGCCAAATGTTGACTGAGTAAAATCTCACTCCACTCACCAGTTTCTCTATTTTCCACCATGACGATGCAGCGATTCTTTCCCTCCTGCATGGCTAACTCCATCGAATCCGCAATCCGGCTGCGCTGGTCCTCCCGAATCACGATTCGGTCCACCACAATGTCAATCTTTATGGGCTCGGAACCAGCCGGGATTAACTTAGGCTCATCCACGTCCCGAATCTCTCCATTCAAACGAATCCGTTGATAACCTTTCTGCTTCAACCGGGGAATCTCTTCCCTGAGCACTGCCGGTTTTGCTTCAAGATAGTGAGCCAGCAATATCGCCCTTTTTCCGTCGGCTTCCTGGTAAAGCTGTTCAATGCAATCGTCTAAGGTACGTTGCACGATGGGACTTCCGTCAATGGGACAAAATCGGTCTCCCATAAGGGACCAAATCAAACGACCGTAGTCTGCGATTTCCGTAACGGTGGCGACCGTGCTCCTCGGGTTCGAGCCCCCGCCAGTACGTTGCTCGATCGCAATGACCGGAGAAAGCCCTTCGATGTAGTCGACGTTCGGACGATCGATTTGATCGAGTAATTGCCTGGCCTTGGAGGACAAACTCTCAATGTATTTTCGATAGCCCTCCGCATACAGTGTGTCGAAAGCTAGAGAAGATTTCCCAGAACCACTCACTCCGGTGACCACAGTCAGACGATTGCGCAGGAGCTCGACATCAAGATTTTTTAGATTGTGCTCCCGTGCTCCTCTTATTCGAATGCTATCGTTCCCCTTCATGCTAAAGTGCTCCCGTTTGCAGTAGTTAGTGGAATTCAACTAATGAAGCAATCGCGATTGATATTGCCGAAAAATAAGCTTAAGCTCCGAGGGTTTATGAAACCCATTCTTTATATCAAACCAGGTTGTCCCTGGTGTCGGGCTGCACGTTCGTATTTCGAACAACATGGCGTTGAAGTCGACCTGCGCGACGTTAATGCAAGTAAAAGCAACATGAATCGAATGGTCGAAATCAGCGGCCAGTCCCTGACGCCTACCTTTGAGTATGGTGAGTTTGTAGTGGCTGATTTTAGTGTCGATGAGTTTCAAGCGGAACTCGAAGAGTTTCCAGAAGTCGCAAGAGAACTCGGGATCGACGAAGAAGCCTAAGGGAAAGTTGCTTCCCTCTTGATTCTTCAGGAGGTAAGAGTCATATCTTTGGGTATGATCAAGCACATTGTATTTTGGAAAGTTAAGGAGGAAGTTAAGGGTAAAAAACAAGCGGATCTAGCTGACGAAATTCGTCGAAAACTAGAGGCACTCCCCTCTCAAATCTCGGAAATCATCGATTTCGAAGTCGGTTTCAATTTTAACCCTGCTGGAGTCGCATTTGAGATCGCACTCTACTCTACTTTCTCTTCGAAAGATGCCCTTCAGGCCTACCAGGTTCACCCCGCTCACGTTGAAGTTAAGGATTTCATTGTGTCTGTCGTTAAGGAAACAGCGGTCGTAGACTACGAGGTTTAATAAAAATCACTCGAATCCGTGGACGACAAACATCTGATTATCGATGGGTTCAACGTCATTTTTGCAGTTCCAAAACTCGTTTCCCTTTTCAGGAAATCGGAGTCTTCCGCTAAGTTCGAATTAGAAAAGCTCGTGCAACTCATTCACGATGTTGATCTCTGGATGGTGACCCTCGTCTACGATGGGAAGGGCTCAAAACTAGACATTCAACATCCGTTCGCCCAACAAACGTTTACGGTCGTTCACTGTCCCTCTGACCGATCAGCGGATGCAGTCATTGAGCGTATGATCACAAAATCTCATCATCCAGACCGAATAACGGTGGTGACCAACGATCACCTCATTCGCGATGCAGCACATGCATCTGGAGCAGTTTATCAAAGTGTGGAAGCGCTATTGGACTGGTCAGAAAGTTGTTCAAAGAAAAACGCCTCACTGAACCGAACTCGGAAGAGTTCAATCGATCAAGATTGGGGGAACCGAATTCCCCTGTGATTAAGAATCAAGCGATGGCTTTGATCGAACGAAACTCGTTTCTTGAAAAATCAAGCTTCCTCATGATGTTGATCAACTTCTGCTTTACATCCGAAACTTCATCCATTTTTAAGAGG
>JAKSBQ010000017.1 GCA_022361075.1 Opitutales bacterium
GACATGTGCTCGAGCATAATGACCACGCTGTCAAAAAGATCACGTCCCAGTTTGCTGATCTCACCAGCTTTTTCGGCGATTTCCTGATTTCTCCATCCGTAAGCAATCGCTTTCAGGAGGGCGATGAGCGTAGTCGGTGTCGCGATGAGAACCTTCTGGTTCACCCCATACTCGATGAGTTCAGGGTCCTGCTCAAGAGCCACCGAGTAAAAAACTTCGCCCGGTAAAAATAACACGACAAATTCCGGCGTCTGTTCAAGATGTTCGTGGTAAGATTTCTGGCCCAGCTTCTTGAGGTGATCGCGAATATGCCGCGCATGTTGATCCAATTTCTGTGCCTTCACCGTAGCATCCTGAGTTTCCGTGGACTCAAGATAAGCGTTAAGCGGAGCCTTCGCGTCGATGACGACTTCTCTGTTGTTGGGTAGCCTTACAATCACGTCGGGTCTGAGATTGACGCCTTCACCTCCGATTCCTTTTTGCTCCACGAAATCGCAGTAGTTGAGCATACCAGCAAGTTCGATGGTGCGCTTAAGCTGGAGTTCACCCCATTGGCCTCTCGAAGTCGGAGCCCGAAGAGCCGAGACCAGATTCTGCGTTTCCATCCGAGTCTCTTGATTCGCTTTCGTGAGGTCTTTAATAAGATCATTCACCGATGAGATTTGAGCCACCCGACTTTTCTCCATCTCATGGATCCGTTCATCGAACTTCTTAAGCCCCTCATTGATCGGCTTTACGAGTCCACCTATCGCTTCTTCTTTTAGTTTGAGGTCACTTTTCGCGCCCTCTCTTAGTTTTTCAAAAGTAGAATTGGCCAGCTCGAGAAACATCGTGTTGTTTGTCTTGAGAGCCTGTGTGGAGAGGCTTTGAAAAGTGTCTTTCAACTGCTCCTCAGCTTTTTCAAACACTTTAAGTTTCTCCTCAAATGCCTCTCGCTCTTTGCTCAAGGTCACATCCCTTTCTACCAGCTGTTTTTCCAGCTCCTGTTTCTGTGTAGCGATTTCGTCGAACTTCGAAAGCTGTTCGTTGAGTTGCATCAGTTTATCCTGATCAATGCTAGCCTGACTCTTAAGTTCTCCAATTTCCCGATTAAGGTTTAACCACGAGCGCCACAAACCCACCAGAATGAGCAACAAAAGGAAACAGGTGGCTCCAATGAGAACGGTTACAAGCGTGAAGGTTTGGTGATCAGACACAGGATTTTACTTTAAAATGAATGCTTTGCCGATGAGAGTATCTTAAACAGTGTGGAGAATTTTAGAGCAAAAGTGAAATGAATGCGATCACCAGATACTTTTTATTGTTTGTGTTGGCCTTAGACACCGGCGGTCTGATCGCTAAAAAAAAGGTTGAGGAAGAAGAACTGAAACCGGAACTTCGCGAACTGATGGCGATCGTCGAGGCTGAAGATGCCCTGGTGCTCCGAATGCGGGATAACGTCGCTCCCGATAAACTTCGGGTGGAGCTCAATCACCGAATAGATAGCATCGAGAATCAATATCGCGCCTATATCGAACACTATCCGGATAGTGTTTTCGCACAAATTTTGTTCGGAAAGTTTTTGCGCAAAACCAATCAGGATGACCAAGCCTACAAGGTGTTTAAGGCCATCCAGGACGACACACCCGAGATCGCTGTAGTAAACCAACATTTGGCCCTCCATGCCAGTGAAAAGGGAGACTACGCCGATGCGTGGAAGTATTTCAAAAATGCAATCGAACTCGAACCAACCACAGCACTTTACCACTACCAATTTGGGGTTTTCGTTTACACTTACAAAACTCGACTGATCACCAAACAATTTACCACTGTTTCAAAAGCCGAAGATCTCATCATCAACGCATTTCGCACTGCCGCAGAGTTGGATCCCGACAATCGTGATTTCAAACTAAGGTGGGCGGAAACCTACTTCGACATGCTCAATCCCAACTGGAACGAGGTGCTACCTATTTGGGAAGAACTCATGGCAACTTCCCGCAACCAGTTCGAAAAGGACGTGATTCGCATGCAAACAGCCAGAGTGTTGGCCGAACTCAAGAGGTTTTATGAAGCCAGACAGTTGGTCGAAGGTGTTGACGACCCCACGCTTCTCGAATCGAAGCAGAAACTCCTCGATATGCTGCCTTAAGTCTGTGGCTTATACTTTCGAGTAGCGCTTGCCTGGATGGTCGGGAGGATCAACAAATCCGCGATATTGATATGCTCGGGCTGCGCAATCATGAAGGCAATGCTGTTCGCAACGTCTTCAGCGGTCAGGGGCTTCAGACCTTCATAGATCTTGCTGGCGCGTTCTTTATCTCCCTTGAAACGAACTTCCGAGAATTCGGTTTCAGTCAATCCCGGATGAAGGGCTGCGACCCTGATCCCGTGTTCAAACAGATCCATTCTCATCCCCTGAGTTAGAGTATCAACCGCTGCTTTGGTGGCGCAATAAACGTTCCCCGAAGGATACGCTTCTTTGCCCGCGATGGAACCAATGTTGATGATCTGCCCTCGTTTACGCTCGACCATGCCCTGGCTGACTATCTTGGACAAATAAAGCAATCCCTTGAGGTTGATATCAATCATCGCTTCCCAATCCTCCACACTTCCTTTGTCGATGGGATCGAGCCCATGCGCATTGCCCGCATTGTTCACAAGCACATCGATTTCCTGGAAACCCTCCGGCAAGGATTTAATTGCAGCTTCCACGGCAGACCGGTCTCTGACGTCAAAAGAAAGCGGAGTCCATTCCGCACCTTCTTTCAGCCCTCGTCCCAGACGCTCCGCTCGCCTTCCACAGAGGATGAATCGATATCCCTCTTCACGCGATAGTTGATTCGCCAGGGCTTCTCCAATTCCTGAAGTAGCTCCAGTGACGAGTACAGTCTTGTTTTTTTCCGATGGCACGATTGTTAACGGTTTGCACCAATGTTTGCTCCCGAACGATCCGAACTATCCTTCCAAAGATTCCCGGGAATTCCCGCACCAATAGCTGGGCTGCGAACGGAAAGCGTGTATTCCTCGCCCACAAACATGGGATCTTCTTCGATGTTGCCGGACATTCTGAAATTCGAGTTATCCGCATGCTCCCCGTTCTCCCAGAATAGATTTCGAGTGATTAAGGAGTGATAGCGAAGATCTTTTACCCCAGCTTCTTCGCATCCCGTGATGATGTTGTTCACTAAGCGATAGTTTCCACCTCTCAAGATCCCGACAGGGCTGTCGACGATCGTGTTGTTGACCACAAAAACGGACATTTCCGTGCGAGGTCCGGTTGGGATCAACTCTTTCGGGTTCGGCTGGTAAAGATCCACCTGGATACCGGCGTTGGCATTGGCGATCAGGAAATTGTTTTCAATATGAATCTCGCGGTCAGTATTGATGGGCTGATCGTCAAAAAGAATACCCGCTCCACCGTTGCTCAAGATGTCATTTCTGCGAAAGATCAATCGGTAAACGTCTCCATTGTATTCCGTGATATCCACGCGGATTCCGTTCTCCGCATTTTCTATGATCTCGCAACGTTCGACGAGAGTCGCAGTGGCGCCCTGGTAGTAGATTCCGTTCGCAGAATTGTTTGCCATTCGACAGTCCTGGATCATGGCAGTGCCACCTGTGCAAAGCACACCGTTTTGGGAATCCGTGATATCGAGGAATTCCAGGACGATATTCCCGGACGAGCGAATGCCATTAGCAGCAGCCTGGATCTTCAGCTGGGTGGCGTATAGACTGGTTCCGGCGACACCATCCACATTAAGAGCGTCGCCACCGTCTGGTTCCAGAATAGTAAGATCTCTGAAATATTCATCTCCGGTAACCGCACTGTAGGAGGCTAGGTTGATAGACTTGCCGCTGACGCGCGTGTTTCCTTTATAACTTCCGGAAGCCAGTAGAATCCAATCCTCGTCGGCCGCGGCGTCGACCGCGGCCTGGATGGTCGGGAACTCACCCGGCACATGATGGATTTTTTCATGTCCCGGTTTTTCCCAGCTAAACGCTGCAATGCTTCCGCCATCCCAAATCACTTCCGTCGCGGTAACTGTTTCCTCTTCGCCCACAACATTTACGATCAGTTGATCCGCAATTTGCGCTGAAGGAACTGTGATACTTCGAATCCAGCGGCCTGTCTGATCAAATTCGTGAAAAGCGGAAGCTCCTCCCAGAATCCAGTTCTGAGTCGTGTCATCAACGAAGACAAACTCAGCATCAACCGTAGACTTCGCAGTCAAACTCAGATGTTTAAAAATCCCGGATTGCAAGGACGCTGTTGTGGAGATTTTCCAGTTTCCTTCCTCATCGGTCCCAAGAAAAACGATCGCTCTGTCTGAAATGTAAAGATCTTTAATCTCCGCCATTCCTGCACCAGAAATGTCAATCACCTCCATTGGTGTTCCAAACTGATGGTTAATGATTTCGACTGTCTCAACGGTGTAACTCTCAGTGATCCACTCCGTCTTTGGAGCTTCAGGCTCCTCGATGATTTCCTCAATCTCTTCCGTAGCCTCAGTTTCTTCCTCGATAGGTTCGGTTTCAGGCGTTTCACCGATCTCATCTACCACTTCTTCGAGAACCTTCTCATCCTCTTTGCCTGCTTTTTTTTCATTGGACTCCGACACCTCGATATCGACCTCACCAAAAACTTCGACCTTTACTGTGTCGGTTGTAGTTTCAGCAGACTCCCCACTCTCTTCATCCGTAGCTTTGGTTTCTTCGGGGAGCTCTTCCTCTGCCCCAACGTCTTCGGATTCGGCCTCAACTTCATCCTCCGGCTCAGGAGCGACTTCTTCACCCTCCTCAGTCACGTCTTCAGGCTCCTCGTGGACGACCTTCTCATCCTCCAGTGGTTCTACAAGGACCTCCACTTCACGTGTCTTGATTTCGACGATCACCTTCTCCACATCTGGAGCAAATTCGTAGCGATAAAACACCTGATTTGCACCGTCTAAACCAAGAAACGTCTCCGTCTTTGGATCGAAATAGATATCTGAGAGTTCAGCGATCATTTCTTCGTCGTCTGTAAGCGCAAGATGCGCATCCACAACCCTGTTTTCCGCCGGACTCCACTCCACAATGTTCACCTGCACGGGTTCGGCACCCTCGAAGGAAGGAATCCATTCCACTACCCTGTCGAGGAGCAGGATTAGATTTCCCTCAGGAGTTGATGAAGCTTTACCCTGAAGCTCAGCTTCAAACCCCACGGTTGATTTGATATTCCAAAGGGTATCAAAACGAATATCGTCAACAAGTTGAAGGGATTTAGAAGAGTTGGAAAATGCTTGGGAAGTCCCAAACAAGAACAGGCAGGTGACTGCTAAGTGCAAACGTTTCATCTTTGTCGCGGCGTGATAGGTTAGATGATCTTAGTGGAACAGACCTGTGTAATATGCAAAAAGACCTCTGGATCAATCCAAATACTAGATTCCTTCC
>JAKSBQ010000137.1 GCA_022361075.1 Opitutales bacterium
TGGAAATACAAGAAACTTTAAAAGTTGATTAGGAATCGTTCTTATTCTCGGTCGCTTTTCCGCTATTGGTTTTTCTACCTTTTGCAGGCCGTGGCGGGAATTTAAAGCTTATCTTACCTTTCTTGTCGACTAGCAGAGATGCTGAGAAAAGCTTTTTGGTGCGGTTCGATCTGAAATTCTCAATCAAGTCCGTCTCTCCCTTTTCCAGGAGCTTGGTTACCTGTTCTTTAGGGATCGTTTTCCCGAGAAGACTGCGGCTCAACCGAAACCCTTTGCCGTCTTGGTGATACGACTCGCAGATGTAGGCGTTTGGAGTCTCGTAAACAGGAGCTTCATCTATCGGGGATTTTCCAATAACCGGAAACTGCTTTAAATCTTCAATTGGAGTCGATCCATTGCCATTTTCACCATTGTTGTTCCCTTCGAAAACGAATTTGACCCGATGATTTTCATCTAGAGTCAGCATGGCAGAATACGGCTTTCCTGCTTTGGAACGAAACCCATCGAGTGGTCCGATTTTTCGATCGGCAAGCAATTGAGTGATTTCCGTTTCTGTAAATTTTCGATTGCCGATGGTCTTGTATATCTTGAATTCGCCATCAACGGATTGATAGGTCCGCATACCCTCTTTGAGGAGAGATCCATCCACAGGAGATGGGATTTTTGTATCCTTCAGGTCCTCAGGCTTCTCTTCAAATTTTCTGGTATTTTCGACAATTTTCTCGGTCAATTGCGCAATGTCCTGCATGAAGGAATCACGACTTATTTTTCCTTGCTCGACTTGCCGCAATTTGAATTCCCACTCACCCGTTAGGGCAGGGCTTGTTAGCTCTTCTACACCCAATCTGTTGAGAAAGATCATCAACTCCTCCGCTTTTGCAGTTGGAGCCAGCTCTTTGTGTTCTCTCAGCATATAGGCTTCGTGAATGAGGTGGTCGATGATGGATGCCCGGGTGGCAGGTGTACCCAGACCTTTTTCTTTCATCGCATCAGCCAAATCTTCATCAGTTACGAGCTTTCCTGCTCCCTCCATAGCCGAAAGGAGTGTAGCCTCGGTGTAGCGCGGTGGAGGTTTAGTGGCTTCCTCTAGTAACTCCACTTCCAGTACCTTCGCTTCATACTCAGACCCACCGGAACGGTCCGTATCGGATAAGGCAGGGAGAGTCTTTTCTTTGCCGTTTTCCCGACCATAGGCTTCAAGCCAACCGCGATGAACCAAAACTTTTCCTTCAGTTTTAAACTTATGCCCGGCTACTTCACTCAATCGAGTGGTTACGTCATATTCCGCCGGCGGGTAAAAGACCGAGAGGAATCTGCGAACGACCATGTCATAGATTTTAAACTCTTCATCTTTCAATTTTCCGGGTTTCTTATTCGTGGGAATAATCGCGAAGTGGTCTGAGATCTGGGAGTTGTTGAAAACTCTTTTATCCTTTGGGTTAATTCGATCATTTCCGAGGATGTAAGAGCGCGAATTTGCGTAAGTTTCGGGCAGATTCTCAATGGCTTGCTGGCAGACAGTTGCGTAGTCCTGTGGAAGTGCGCGTGAGTCCGTTCGCGGATAGGTGAGCACCTTGTGTTTTTCGTAGAGTGCCTGAGCAATCTTTAACGTCATCCCTGCAGGGAAACCAAAACGTCCGTTGGCTTCGCGCTGGAGGGTGGTAAGGTCGTAAAGTCGAGGGGAGCTTTGACGAGTTCGTTTGCTCGATTCGGTGACTGTCGCTTTATCTGAGGTCTTAATTTCAGCAAGTATTGCCTTCGCTTGCTCCTCATCCCAGATGCGATCGATTTTATCGTGAGAGTTATCACCGTTTTTCTTGAAATCTTCCTTTTGGTAGACTCCTTCGTAGTCTCCGTTAGCAACCTCAAATTCTCCTGTTATCCTCCAGAAAGCTGTCGGCTTAAAATCCCGAATCTCGATTTCGCGTTGAACGACGAGGGCAAGGGTAGGGGTCTGAACTCTTCCGACTGTTGCAACTTTTCCTCCTCGAAAGCCAAAAAGCTTGATGGTAACCGCTCGTGTGCCGTTGATTCCGATCAACCAGTCGGATTCCGAACGAGATTTCGCCGCTGCCTGAAGAGGAACCATCACTTCAGAGTCTTTGAGTTCGTCAAAAGCTTTTTTGATGGCATCGGGTGTCATCGACGTCATCCAAAGCCTCTTGGTCGGAACCTTCTTTTTGGCCAGCTCGTAGATGTAAGAAAAGATAAGTTCCCCTTCACGACCCGCGTCACATGCGTTAATGACACATTCGATGTCTTTTCTTCCCAGCAGCTTTTTTAGTTCATTAAAACGTGCTTTTGTCTTCGCGATCGGCTTCAGCTGAAACTTCTCGGGCATGATCGGCAGAGACTCCATTCGCCAGGATTTGAACTTCTTATCAAAATCCTCGGGCATGTAGAGTTCCACGAGGTGGCCAATTGCCGAACTGATGACCCATTCCTCGTTTTCGAAGTAATCTCCAGTTTTTTTCACTTTGCCCAGCGCCCTTGCAAGGTCAGCCGCGACACTCGGTTTCTCTGCGATAATGAGTTTCTTCATACTTAGGCGATACGGGCAAGGACAGCTGTAAGGTTATTGAGCAGTTCGGTCATCGTTTGCTCATTTTCATCTCCCATGTTGGAGATTCGGAAGCTCTTCCCCTTGATTTTTCCGTATCCACCATCAATTACCATTTTAAATTCTTCTTTCAGGATTTTGTTCAAAGCAGGCAGATCAATTGCTCTGCTGTTCGCCACACATGTCAGAGACTTAGAACGAAAGCCTTCTTCTGCAAAGAAATTGAACCCGTTAGACTTCACCCATTCATGAACCATTGCATTCAGGCTTTCGTGCCTTTTGTAACGGTTTTCTAATCCTTCTTTCAACACCTCTTCGACCTTCTCTTGAAGGGCGTAGATGAGCGGTATGTTTGGAGTGCTTGGGGTCATTCCCTTTTCGTGGTTTTTTTGAAATTCGATTAGATCAAAATAATAGCCGCGGTTGTTCATTTGATCAGCACGGTTAAGTGCGCGATCAGAGACGGTCATGAGGGAAAGTCCAGGAGGTAAGGCAAGGGCCTTTTGTGAACCCGTAACGATGACGTCAATACCCCAATCGTCTTTCAACATTGGAACCGCTGAAAAAGAGCTTACAGTATCGACCACAGAAATGACGTCGGGATATTTATTGAGAACCTCAGCCAGCTGAGGAAGTGGGCTCATCACTCCAGTGGAAGTCTCATTGTGGACCAGAGTTACCACATCGAATTCACCTGATGACAAAGCCTGGTCGAGGGCCTCAGGCCTGATGGGTTTACCCCATTCGACCTGTAATTTTTCAGCTTCTAGGCCGTTTCGAAGGGATACGTCATTCCATTTGTCAGAAAATGCCCCGCACATGCAGTTGAGCACTTTTTTCCGGCAAAGATTGTTTACCGAACCCTCCATCACGCCCCAGGCACTGCTGGTTGAGAGATAGACGGGATTCTTCGTCCCGAACATCTGTTGTAGTCCAGGCTGGACGGACTTGTAGAGCTCTACGAAATCAGGGCTTCGGTGCCCAATCATCGGGCGGGCCATTGCTTTGTAGGTTTTCTCTGAAACAGCGATTGGGCCGGGTATAAATAATTTAACGCTCACGTTTGGTTCTTTGTAGATTAAGAGGTGGTTGCTTTTATGATGTCGTTGTTGTGATTTGCAAGTGTGATCGTTTTGGGGTTCCAGGATTTTGCCTCCTCGGAATCAAGCCACGCGAATGACATTAGAACAATAAGATCTCCTGCCATTCCTTTGCGACCTGCTGCACCGTTTAATGAGAAGGTTTTAGAGCCTGCAGGAGCATGGATCGCATAAGTTTCGAATCTTTCTCCTGTACTGAAATTAGCAACTAGAATTTTCTCTCCAGGAAGGAGCCCTACCTGTTCCATCAACTCGCTGTCGATGGCTAGGCTTCCTTCATAATCCATGTGAACTTCAGTGATTTCCGCACGAAGAATTTTGGATTTTAACAATTGAACTTGCATATAAATTGACCTTACATTTCTCCGATTCTCATCGGGCTTACTAATCGATTTCCCTATATAGTCGACTCCCGTTGATTTTCGACAATTGATACATGATGAAGAGTCGCTTAAAGGATCGCATCAACGAAAACCTCAGGAGCTTCGAGCAATTTACGGTTGATGTCATTTACGATCGGCGTCAAGGCGGAAAAGCAAGATTCTTCTCGATTTTCTTGAAATCGCTATCCTACCTTTACGGCTCTATTGTTGCGACCCGGATGTTCCTCTACAACCAGATGGTGATGAAAAGCCAGCCTCTCGGATGCTTGGTTATCGTGGTTGGAAATCTAACGGTCGGAGGCACAGGTAAAACTCCGATCGTCGAGCGAATTGCAAAAAATCTCAGCGCAAGAGGGCGGTCTGTCTGTATCCTCAGTAGAGGTTACAAAAGCAAGAAGGAACCGAAGTGGAAAAAGATGATTCGTTCCATCACCCATGGCGAACCACCGAAGCCTAAAGTGGTTAGTGATGGAGAAAACGTGTTACTTGATTCAACTCTCGCCGGAGACGAGCCTTACATGCTCGCTAAAAACTTACCCGGAGTCTGTGTGGTAGTAGATAAAAACCGCGTGATGGCCGGCGCCTATGCGATCAAGAAATTCGGAGTGGACACACTCATCCTCGATGATGGTTTTCAATACCTTCCACTCAAAGGGCGGCTCAACTTGGTGCTTGTGGATAAAAATAATCCGTTTGGCAACGAGCAGTTGCTGCCTCGGGGAATTTTGCGCGAGCCGATTCGGAATATTAAAAGAGCATCCTATGTTTTTATCACTAAATCGGATGGTCAGGATACTGAACCCATCCGCGAGCAGATTTTAAGGCACAAGCCTGAGGTCGACATCATCGAGTGCGCCCACCACCCAACACACCTGCAAAATCTCGAAACACTCGAACAGTTACCTCTTGAGGTGCTCAAGGATAAGAAAGTAGGGTGCTACAGTGGAATCGCTGTTCCTGAGAGCTTTGAGAAATTCCTTCTTAACCTTGGCGCAGACCTTCAACACAAAGAACGTTTCATTGATCACCACCGTTTTACTGATTACGAACTGAGTAAAATGTATGAAGAGATCGGCGCAAAGGGAATCGATTTTGTGGTAACCACTGAAAAGGATGCGGCTCGCCTGGATCCCAAATATGTGCCTCCGATTCCGACTTATTACTTAAGACTCGAAATTAGTATTTTGGATGGGGCGGATGATTTTGAAGAGGTGATCAACCGAATCTGTTTTCCTAAAAAAGATCGCCTTCGGCAAAATAATGTGAAGCCTCTGGTCGAAAACCAGGAGTTTTGAACTCTCCCGGTTAAAATGTTTAGGCACCTGCTTGAAGCGCACATTTATTTAGCAACTGATGAATAAAAATGATCCATCCACCCACGATGTTGAGATTAAAGATGCCACTTTGATCTTTAATTCGGTTTGGAAGAAGCTTGCGAAAACCTACGGAGAAGAGAACCTCGCGTTCCCAAAAGAGATTTTCTGGCTTAACGGTGCACCTGGTTCGGGTAAAGGAACGAACACCAAGTTCATCATGGATTTTCGTTCGATTACAGGAAACCCAATCGTAGTAAGCGATCTTCTAAGATCTCCTGAAGCCAAACGACTGATCGACAAAGGTATGCTGGTGGGTGATCGGGAAGTGAGTGAACTCGTTTTTAAAGAGCTTTTGAAACCCGAAAGGAACAAAGGTGTAATCGTGGATGGCTACCCGCGAACACATGTTCAGGTGGAGTGCCTCAAACTTCTCTACAACAAACTTAAACAACTGCGCTCGAAGTACATTAATACTGAGCATGCTCCGAGTTTTCGTAAGCCTCATTTCCACATTGTAGTCCTTTTTATCGACGAAAAGGAAAGTGTTGGCCGGCAAATCAAACGCGGCCAACAGATGATCGAACATAACAAAAAAGTCGAAGCTTCAGGGGTAGGGGAAATCATTGAAGTCAGAGCAACCGATTTATCCGAAGACACTGCGCTGGGCCGCTACAACACGTTTAAGTCCGTAACCTACGAGGCACTCAAGTCCTTACGAGAAGAGTTTTATTACCACTACATTGATGCCCTGGGTAGCATCGAAGAAGTCCGGCAAAGGATTATTGAGGAACTAAAATACCAAAGTTCCCTTGAACTGGATGAAAAAACCAACGACCGGATCTCACACATTCCGGTCGCACAGGTTTTAGCCGAGAACGCTCGTCAGGACTTGGTGAGCAGATTGGACAGCTACGAACGACACCACACCAAAATGTTTGCCGAAGTGGTGAAGTTGATCGACGAAACCTTTATTCCCATCATCATTCGTCATGCGATCTCCGGATTTGCGATCGTGAACTCGGAAGATCGAATTTTTGAAGACTCGATGGCTTTGACCATGTTGATCGACATCTTTTCTGAACGAGGCTATCATGCTGTCGCAGATATCAACAAGGTGGAGGTCCCGATAAGATTTGATCCTCAAACCAATCGCATTGAGACCACCACACGCCGCATCTATCGATTCACGATTCGTTTCCAGGGCACAGAAATTCGTCGGACTCGCTGATGATTGAAAACGCTTTTCATTTTAGCGTTGGAGAATAGGATTGGCAGATCGACTACTCGTTTACAGATCCGGAACCACTAGAAGAGGAACTCAAAAGAGTTTACACTTACCATTTCACCGCAAAACCTCCTTCAGAGCGAATAGACAAAGTCCTCACATCTGTTTTTGCAGATTTGAATCGATCGAAAATCCAAAAAGCGATCGAGGAGGGTGCTTTGGAGGTCAACGGCGAGAAGGTTTCAAAAAGATACCGCTTCAAGCAGGATGACCAAGTCGAGCTGCGGGTTACCGATGATGCACCATCAATGCCATATCCCGTATCGATACCGTTGGAAGTGGTCTTTGAGGACGAGGATCTCATTGTGGTCAATAAGCCGGCAAACATGGTCACGCATCCTGGAAACGGAACAGGCCCGGATACGCTTGCTCATGCATTACTAGCTCATTGTGAGGGGAAGTTAAGTGTCATCAATGGTGAGGACAGACCAGGAATCGTGCACCGGCTAGACAAAGATACCACAGGCTTGATCGTAGCAGCAAAGACAGACGTAGCGTGCAGTCATTTGATCGATCAGTTTAAAACGAGAAAAGTCAGGAAGTTTTATCATGCAATAGTGGAGGGAACTCCAAAAGTTGCGAGTGGGGAGTGCGATGGCCCGATTAGTCGACATCCTCAACATCGAACCAGGATGAGTGTTCAAACGGATGGAAAACCCGCACTTACTGAATGGGAAATAGTCAAAAACAATGCTCCAATCTCTCTTTTACAATGTCAGATTCATACCGGAAGAACTCACCAAATACGGGTTCATTTGAGTCACATGGGACATCCGATCGTCGGAGACAAGCTGTATGGATTTCAGAAGAGAAAGATCAGCCCTCTCAAACTAGTGGCTAACCGTCCGCTTTTGCATGCATCATATTTGAGTATTCTGCACCCGACGAGACTGACTCGGATGGATTTCGAAACCGAATCTCCCAACGACTTTCAGCCTTGGATCAACTACATGAACAACCCCTGAGGGTATCTTTAGGCTGGGTATTCCGCTACCGCTGCGCAAGGCAAGTCCAGAGCCAATTCGATTTGCCCAGAGTGTTCCGCACCTTCTTTAAATGAGAATGTTCCTCCGAGGCTACGAGCGAGCTCCTTCATGAGACGAATGCTGCTCATGTGATTTTTTAAGGAGCCACTGGACTGAAGTTTCTGAACGATATCGTTATCCGTACGATTGATTGAGATGTCGAGAAAGCGGTTAATGTTTTCATCGCTAGGGAAAACCGTACGGACCGCGATTTTGTGCACAGAGTCAATCTTTAGATCCTGGCCTTCATAGGTGATTGAGTGGGAAGACTCCTGTTTCTGCAGGACTTCGGATTCGAGATGGATATCAATATCCTTATCTTCGGCACTTTGCATTGTGATATTGATCAAATTACTGATCACTTTCTGAAAATGCTCCTCGTCCGATAAAGCGATGAGATCCTGACCATCTTGAGGTCGATGGTAGGTGATTTTTTGACTGTTTTCACTTCCTACGGTTGAAGCAATATCCACTAGATCCGACAAAACTTTGCTCAGGTTGAATGGGCTGTCCTTAACCTCCAACGAGCCTTTTTGAGCGCTAGCAAGAACGGACATTTCCTCAATTTGCGACATCATTCTGTTGCTCTTTGCTTGGATCGCTATCGCATACTTTTTAAGATGAGGAATCGCATTTTCATCATTCGATATGAGCTCGGCCAATTGATTGATCGATTGAAGTGGTTGAGAAAGCTGCGATGAAAACATCTCAACTGTTTTGGTGTCCAAACTCTTAGGAGCCCCTAGATCATCGTTTTTTGGTTTCGCGTGAGGAACCAACGAAGCACCTGCTAACGGTCGTAACGAAGCACCCTTTTTAGGTGGAGGTGGGAGCGGGGTCCTTTTCTTAGGTGGTTCTTCCTCTTCTACAACGGGCGCCTCTTCAGGCTCTTCGGGTTCTGGCTCCGCGGGGGGTTCGTCCTCCGGTTTCTCTTTAAGCTTGAGTGGCTCTGGTTCTTCTTCCTCTAAAGCAGCAGGTTCGGGTTCTGGCGCAGACTCTTCCTTTACGGGAACATCCTCACCTTCGACATGAACGCAGACGGTAATGATTCCAAATTCCCTGTCCGCCATCTCGAGTTCAACAGCCATTGGGAAAAGCGTATCATCCTTCTTTTTGGCACGCGCTTTCTGCAGTGAACTGTCGCCGGATCCATCATCTTCAGAATCTTCGAGAAAAATGATTTCGTCGATCTTCTTACCTTCCACATCCTCAGTTTCGTATCCCAGAAGTTCTTTCGCTTTTGCATTGAGATCCGAAATGATCTCCTCGCGATTAATCGTAATGATGGCCTTTTCCGGATTCTCTACCAGGACTTCGGAGATTCGGGATTTGCGTTTGAGCTCGGGATCTTCATTCGTTTCCGGTTCCTCTTCCGCAGGCACAGGTTCTGCTTCATTTTCTTCGGTCGAAAGATTCCGATTATCTTCGAAAGCCACTTCCTCTTCTTGATCCGCACTTTCTTCTGCTGCTTCTTCGACTTCGTCAGTTTCGGGAATCTGCGTCTCGTCTATCTGCGAATTAAATACGATGGGGTCACCGAGGCTTTCGTCATCACTTTTTTCTTCACTTCCTTCCGATTGGGGTCGAGATCCTCCACTTGCGGTTGTGGTAAACATGCTGCCTTGCTCAGTATCGTAATCGAAGGCTTCTTCATCTTTTTCATTCGGTTCCTCAACAATCTCATTTGCCTTGTTCATGTTGAAGAAGAGGATCAACATCACGACAACCAACCCTACATGTCCAATGGCCACCATCGCCAAATTGGTCTCAATAAGAGATTCAATGTTTGTCATTGTGATTTCGAGAAGCATAGGGGGCAAAAGGTGATCTAATTGAGTTGCAGGATTTCCGCATTAGATTTTTCGAGTCTGGCACTTCTCCAAATTAGGAAACACATTCTCATGGTTTTTTGTCTGTTTGGCGCCACTAACATGAACTCATCTAACGCATCGGAATCTAATTGTAATCGATTGTATTGCAATCATTAATCAAGTTATTCACAAACAGGTCCTAGCTTCAATTGGGTTATTGTAAACGATGTTAATTTGGGTCTACAGATTTTTGTTTCCGCTACTGTTTGTTTTGGCATTGCCATTTTACCTTCTGCGCATGCTGAGGCGCAAAGGTTATCGCGAAATGCTCGCGGGCAGAGTGGGAAATATCCAGGTGCCGCAAAAGAGGGATGCTCAAACTCGAATTTGGATTCAGGCAGTGAGCGTAGGTGAGCTTTTGGCAATCGAGACTCTGATAGAACAACTCGTTGCTACAGAAAATGTAGAATTAGTAATCAGCACTACGACGAGCACAGGTTATAAATTGGCGAAGGAGAAATATGAGGAAAATGCAATTGCGGTCGTATCCTTTCCATTAGATTTCTATTTGTTCTCCAAGAAATCATGGAACCGAATTTCACCCGATATCGCGATCATCACTGAAGGCGAAATCTGGCCCGAACACATTCATCAGGCCCATCGGCGGAACATCCCGTTAGTCCTTATCAATGGACGCATCTCAGACAGGAGCTTTCGAAGGATGCAAAAATATGGATTCTTCAAAAATCTTGCATTTACCAAGGTTTCGAAAGTCGCGGCATCCTCCCACCTGGACGCTCAACGTTTTGTGGAAATTGGTGTGGATCAGTCGAAGGTTTCGATCACTGGAAATCTGAAGTTTGATGCAGTCTCACCCAATGGGATGGACCAAAAGACTAAAGCCGCATTCCTGAGTTCAATAAGCAAATCCTCATCCAGCAACTTGATTCTCCTCGGAGCATCAACATGGCCGGGAGAGGAGGAGATGTTAATCGATATCTCGATCCTCCTCAAAAAAGAAAGCTTACCTATCGATTTATTCTTGGTTCCCCGGCATGCCGAAAGGCGAGGGGAGTTGAGAAGTATGCTAAAAGGCAAAGAAGGTATACGATGGTCTTTCAGGAGTAATCCTGATTGGAGATCGGACCATACGAGCGATGAGGACTTACTGCACGTTTACGTTGGAGACACCACTGGCGAGCTCAGGAAGTTCGTCGAAATCGCCGATGTCGCTGTCATTGGTAAAAGCTTTCCCCCTCACAAGGACGGGCAGACTCCTGTTGAAGCCATTGCGCTGGGGACACCGATTGTTTATGGAAGGACGCTAGGGAATTTTCGAGCGATCTGCAAAAATCTCGAAGAAGCAGAGGCCTGTGTGAAGGAGTCCGAGCCGACGCTTTTAAAAGAGAAACTTCAGAAATTATTAACTGATCAATCGATACGACTAGATTTAGTCGCAAAAGGGAAGACAGTTTTTGACAGAAGCAAGGGGAGCACTGAACGGACTTTGGAACTCATAAAATCCTATTTTTAGGTTGCATTTGAACAAATGTGCATTATACAAATGTGCATTATGAAAGGTATCACTGAGAGACAGCGGGAAATCCTCAACTACATTCAGTCATTTCTTCGTGAAAATGCTTATTGGCCTAGTATCCGTGACATCCAGTTCCATTTTGGCTTCAAAAGTACAAACGCTGTAATGGGGCATTTACGAGCACTTGAGAGGAAAGGCATCCTAAGTAGAATCCCCGGACAGGCTCGGACTTTTAAATTTGCTGAACAGTATGAGGTGGAGTTTCCCCAACAAAACCGCGAAACAGTTAGCTTGCCGATTTACGGTTCAATTGCTGCGGGATATCCCGATCAGATCGAAGCCTCCGGCGAAGTAGGGCGTTTACAGATCGACATTGAAACTGCTGGCATACGACCTGGGCAAAATGCGTTCGCTTTGAAGGTTAGAGGAGAAAGCATGATGGATGCAGGAATCCTGGACGGAGATACCGTGATCATTCAACCTGGTTTAGCAGTGGATGGTGACATTGTTGCAGCCCTCATCGACGGTGAAACTACCTTGAAACGCTACATTCAAAAGCCTGGAGCGATTCCGTATTTGAAAGCAGAAAATGAAGCCTATCCCGAACTCTATCCGGTAACCGAACTGCTCATCCAGGGGGTTTGCAAATCGGTGATCAGACATTTGTGATTTTCTGCAAATTAATGACTTGATCTTTCACTAAGCTGTCCTTTACCTTCTTCGCTTACACGGGTGTTTTCACCCCACTTAGTGGTGGTTGTAGCTCAGTTGGTTAGAGCATCGGTTTGTGGTACCGAGGGTCGCCGGTTCAAATCCGGTCTACCACCCCAAACTTTCGCAAAGCCTCTGTTTTTACAGAGGCTTTTTTGTTGTCTTTCAGCATCAACTTTCCTCTATTGAAAAGGCTCCAACTCGGTTAAAATATCATGAAAACTTCCTCCATTTTCAAAGTGATCTATTGGATCATAGGCCCCATCGTTTGTTTACTTGGTTTGGCTTACATTTACATCGCTTCACAGAAGCCAGTATTTGAGCAGAAACTTTGGGCAGCAATTAAGGAAGATGATGTTGAAAAGATCAGATTCTATGAAAAACTAGGTGCGGATTGGACTGCGGAAGTCGCCGGTTACCAAAACTATCGGATCATGGACTGGATTACCGAATGCGGTGCTTCGAAATCATACGAATACTTCAAAAAACGCGGACTAGATCACGATAAAACAGGACGAAATGGATTAAAACCTGTCTTTCACGCGACAAAGCTCAAACAAGAAACGTTCGCGATCCATCTTCTGAAAAACGGAGCCAAACAAACATTTAATTATCGAGGGACTGATCCATACACACAGATGGATTACGACTTCGGCGAAATTCACCTTCTGCACTTTGCTGCTGAAAATGGTGCTGCGAAAGTATGCAGATGGCTTGTCGAGCAAGGAATCGACGTGGATCTCGAAAACGAGATGAAAATGACCCCGCTGGCTTACGCTGGTTTGTTGGGGAATAATGAGGCTGCTGAAGTGTTGATCGAACATGAAGCGGATGTAAATCATTATTCGACGCCACTAAAATTCGCGATTTATCGGAAGGACCCAGAGCTCACAAAAATTCTCCTCGAGGCAGGAGCAAATCCCAACAGTGTTGAAGATGGTTTCCATGCAATTTGTTCTTGGCCAGACACTAAATCCTCTAATTTTTATACAATTTTTCCGGATTACGGAGATATGAAACCTTGGATGGCTCATCCTCTTACCATGGCGGCCTATTATCAACAAACAGAAATCGTAGGCCAATTGATTCAACACGGTGTATCGCTTAACTTTCAAACAGCCGAAAAGAAAAATAGTGCGCTACACTTAGCCGCTTATAAAGATAACCTGGAGATGGTGAAAATTCTCCTTGAAGCAGGAGTAGATACCGAACTCATGAATACACGCAACTTGACGGCTAAAAGTATAGCATTGAGTCGACGGAACAAGAAGATAGCTGATTTAATCGAACAGCACCGGATGTAAGGTGGGTCGCTTTTGCAACTATACCGCGATAGGAGCTGAAATCCTGGGGTGGGGGTCATAACCCTCCAATGTAAAGTCCTCAAACTTGAAAGAGTCGATGTCCTTAACCGCTGGGTTGATTTTCAAAATCGGTAAAGCTTTTGGAGTTCTACTGAGTTGCTCGTCAACTTGATCCAGATGGTTTTCATACAGGTGTAAATCTCCGAAAGTGTGGATAAATTCTTTTGCTTTCAAACCACACACTTGCGCAATCATCATCGTGAGCAAGGAGTAAGAGGCGATATTGAACGGAACACCCAGAAATAAATCGGCACTTCTTTGATAGAGCTGACAGCTGAGGTGTTCGCCCTCAACATAAAACTGAAACATCGTGTGACACAGAGGTGGAGCGGACCGCTTACCATGAATCAAAGTCTGCAAGTCACTCACATTCCAGCCACTAATGATAATTCTCCTCGAATCCGGATTAGTTTTTATCTGTTCAATAGCATAGGCTAACTGGTCAATTTCACTTCCATTCTCACCTGCCCAACGTCTCCATTGCTTTCCATAAACAGGCCCAAGATCTCCCCATTTGCGAGCAAAGTCATCATCTTCAGCGATTTTGACACTAAACTCTCTAATCGATTCTCCCTCGTAAGAGTCACTCGTTTTATATCCTTCAAATGCCCAGTCATCCCAGATTCTCACCTTGTTTTTAGCTAGGTATTGGATATTGGTATCCCCGCTCACAAACCACAGTAATTCATGAACGATGGATTTGAAGTGCACTGATTTTGTGGTCAGCAATGGAAATCCCGCTAACAGATCGAATCTGGCTTGTGCACCAAAAACCGAACGTGTTCCCGTCCCGGTTCTGTCAGATCTTTTGGATCCTTCGTTTTTTACTTTTCTAAGTAGGTTTAAATAAGTATCCATGGGGTTCGATGAATCTGCTTCGTTCCGGAAACGCCGGAAATGCTCATCTAATGATGTTTTTAAAGGTAAGTGAAACTAATCGAGATGATCGACCAAAAAAAACTCTTCCTCAATATTTGGAGATTATCGGTTCTTCTATTTTTGCTTTCATGGGGAGCAGCTGAAGCTCAGGTATCCGACATCGATTATCAAAAACTTGCTAAGGAAAATAGGAAAAAGCTCCCGATAAGTTTTTGGGAAGCAAAAGACTCTGCGTTTTTTCAGCCTCAATTTTCTGGCTGGAACCAACAGATTCAACCACTTTGGACTGCGCCTCTACTCGAACGGCGTTTTATGGTTAAAGTGAATAACAATTTTAAAGAAAAGCTCACTTTGAGTGTGCTGAATCGATTTCAATCTGAAGCATTCGAGGTCCATTCTTCTGCACAATTTCAAACGGTTCCTTCGCTAGAAAAGATTGCTGAACGACTTCAATTTACAGTAAGCAACATTTATGAAACTGAAAGAGTATGGAAGGTTCATCTGGAAAAAGCCGATTTCGAAGCCTTGGCAGATGAACTCTCATTGAGCGAAATTAACCGTTACCAGTTCAGAAGGAACAGACAGGTAGGAAAGATACCCATTGATCGGGTTCCCAACTCAGGAGAACCACTCAAATGAAGATTTCATTCAACGCACCCTTTACACTTACTTTTACAGCTGTAGCGATGGTTACTGGTGCTTTTTCGGCCCTGAGCAATGGTGCGATGAGTATGCACTTCTTCTCAGTGTACACTCCAATTCACATTCAGGATCCATATTCCATTCTTCGTCTTTTTACCCACATACTAGGCCACGCGAACCTTGCTCATTTCTCAGCAAATTTCTCCTTAATATTGCTTGTCGGACCGATGGTGGAAAACTCCTACGGCTCTTGGCGCTTGTTTCTGATGACACTCATCACAGCAGCTGTTACCGGCTTCGTTCACATTTTCTTTTTCAGCTCAGCACTGATGGGAGCCAGCGGTATTGCTTTCATGATGATCCTGCTTGGTTCTCTTGCCAACTCACGAAAGGGAGCAATCCCGATGAGTTTTCTCTTAGTCGCGTTCATCTATATTGGGAACGAATTGCTCATGATCTTTGAGAATGACAATGTCTCTCAGATCGCGCACATCGTAGGAGGGCTTTGTGGTGCGACGTTTGGTCTACTTACAAGAAAAACCAACAAGACCCCTAATTCATAGGCGATATCGAATCTCTCAACTGCTCGAACAGTTCCATGTGATCAGGGGCCTGATAATCGATATCCATTTTTTTTAGTGCTGCCATATTGCAGAACGCAGAGCCAAACATCTCAGGGTCTTGACCAGATTGTAGAAAACGCGACATTGCGTCCGCGATGTGAAGAATCGCCGCAAAATTTCGCGAATCTTCGCATTCTTGTGGTTCCTGATAATACGCGACAGCGTTCACTGTGGAAACTGGCAAACCCCAGAGTGCAATCAACGATGCCCCAATAGCCGCATGATCAGAGTAGAGTTGTTCGATCTGGTCGACATGGATTTTAGTCGAGTAGGGGTCTTCCTCCCATTCATTGGTAGTATATAACTCGATGTATTTCTTGATCATAACCAGCTTCCCTACATCATGTAGCAAACCCGCGGTGAAAAGAGTGTTTTGTTCATCTACCGAGTATCCCAACTGTTTCCCTATCATGCTCGAAAAATGGGCGACTTCGAGGCAATGCTTGGAATACAAGTTGATTGAGATCAGACCATTCAGGATTTCTTTGTGATCCGATGCAATTCCGGCGATAAGGACCAGACTCTTGATCCTTTCAATACCTAAAACGGAGACCGACTGAAGGATATCTGCTGTGTTTTTCTTTTGTCCGAAAAAAGCGGAATTGGTCACCTGAAGTATCTTCCCGGCTATCGCCGTGTCCGACGCAACGAGGCTTGCGATTTTCTCAATTGAAACCTCAGGGTCCTGTAAAGCTTCATTGATCTGGTAAAATACTCGTCTTGGTGTAGGAAGTCTGTCGATCGATGCGATGATTCCCTGCAGCCCAGGATTTCGAATCCTTTTGTATAATGAGTGCGTGAGTTCGAGCGCTACAATGATCTCTTGGGTTGCAAAAGGTTTAATAAAATACTGGTGAGCAACTTTTACCGATTCCAGGTTCCTTTCGAAATTGGAGTATCCTGATAGAATGAAGCGAATGGTGTTGGGCTTGTTTTCGCGAACCCACTCCAGGAGTTGAACACCATCTTTCCCAGGCATTCTCATGTCAGTCACTACGACATTGATCATGTTTTCCTGGAGAGTTTCTATCGCTGCTTCGGCGGAGTCAGCGAAGTATACGTTCCAATTTTCGGCCTTTCTTTTGACGACTCTTTTTACCGCATTCAACAGCGTCTTTTGATCGTCTACAAAAAGGACGTTAATCAGCGAGCTCATCTTACTTTAATCGCCGGTGAATCTGTAGTCTTTAGTAGAAATATGGTCAGATTTTAAGAATTCTTGTGCTGCTTATATGATTCCAAATCGACCTGACTCTGAACATCGTCACCAAGTCCTTTTCGCGCCACGTAACGGTCAAAAAAACACTCCGCCAAACCAAAACCAGCTCTTATTCCGAATGCCTCTAACGTTTCTGTTTCGCTCCTGAAGAAACCTTCGTTCATCCATTCATTTTCGGTGATCTGTTCTTTGTGAAGAATGATTGCAACGGTCAAATCTCTCTCCGCTGTTAGAAATTGTTCTCTATGAAGATTTAATTTGGCTCTCAGATGATACAAATGAATCAATAATCGATCTTTCCAGAGCGGGAGATTATCTGGGGTCAAACTATCTCGATTCAGATTCTCAGTATCGTAGATAGCTCGGTCCAATTCTGCTTCTGCAAGAAAGACATGCCCTTCTCTTAGGTGATAAAGGGTTCTCAATAATCTGACTTCAGGCAGGAATTTAACTCCGGAAGTATCCTCAAGAAATTTCTCAAGGGCTGACTTTTGCGTTCGTGAAGCATCCAGAGAAATTCCCTCTTCGCGCACAAATGCATCCCTAACGAGAGGAAAAGCCAGCAACTCCTCCTGCCAAAGCTCGTAATTTGTTTGGGAACGAGAAAATTGCTCCTTTTGTGTGAAGAAAATGAGAAGAGCAAGGACTCCAGTCATGAAAGTCAGTCTCAGGATTTGTCTGTTGTTTCGAGTCGTTTGCTTTGAATTCCCTCTCGAAATTTGAGCGACTAAAAATGTTACCAACACCCACAAGGCAAAGCCTGCGAGATTCAGAGCAAGCCACAACCCACTCGAAATCTTGTTTGTGTAAAGAGCGATATTAAATCTCGGGAACCAGGTTATTGTCTCTCTTAAATCACTTTCATAAAGAGCGGTCGCTAGTATAGTCGGCAGATTTGAAGTCTGAAGAGCAACGGAAAGACCCAAAAAGTAACCCATCGAAGTAACAACAACTGCGAGCATAAATCCCAGTATTCGATTCCCTTTGTGCTGAGGCCAGATGCTCTTACCGACAATAATCCCGAGCAGCAATCCGTGGAAAAGGCTTTCAACAACAGGAGAATAACCAAAAAAACGAGTTCTGAATATCGCAAACATCGCACCGATTGCTAGAAACAACATCCCCAATCGAAGGTAGATTAGGGACCACGACAGGCCCCCTCCAATTTGGTTCAGAGCATGCCCTCTAGGAACATTCAGACGGTTTACATTTCCAGATCTCATGAATGGATTGATTTTGAAAAATGGAGTATTAAGTTTACGCTTATGGTTTACAACCCTCGACAAGATTCATCATCGCTAAGTACTGGTTCCATTCTAGTCGCAACACCTTCTCTCAAGGATCCGAATTTTGAAAAGTCAGTCATTCTACTGTCAGAACACGACGAACAAGATGGTTCACTCGGGGTAGTCATTAATAAACCTCTGAAAAAGACGCTGGGGGAATGCTTAGAGGACTTCAGGAGCGGTCCGTTGTCCGAAGTCGAAGTGTATGTTGGTGGTCCCGTTCAACAAAATCAGTTGCTGCTAGCAGGCTGGAAATGGGCAAATGACGGAGATGGTTTTAGCTTGTTTTTTGGGATTTCAAAGGAAAAAGCCATCGACCTTCTCGAGCAGGATTCGAACATGGTCATTAAGGGTTACCTAGGCTATGCAGGGTGGGGCGAAGGACAGCTTGAGGGTGAGATTCTTGAAAATGCCTGGTATCGTTCCGAAGTAGACTATCATTTCTTAAGAATGGACGTCCCGCCGGTGACTTTGTGGCGCCGTTTTGTTCAAAGATTTGACCCCACTTTCGATGGCTCACTCGATTATCCGGAAGATCCTTCCCTAAACTAGGAAACCTTTTTGTGCCACTTGGGTGCTTCAAAGGCAGGCACTGAAACAACAGAAAATCGGACGTCCCTAACATCAGAGCTTTTTTGAAGTGCCTTAAGGATTTTCGGGTTCAAGGTGCACTTCAGCGAGTTCGCAATCTCAGCTCGAAGAATGCTACCATCCCCCAGGCAAATTCCGAGGTCCACCTGCAGGCTGCCAAAAGAAGCATCAATTTCCTTCCTAAACCATTTAAGATTCGTTTCGAGTTCCGGACCGTTATCGAAAATCACGAACGCGGTCGTGATCCAGTTTTGCAGGATTTCGTTAACCGTCGCGACCTCCATCCCATTGAGCCTGATGTCTCCGTTCCGGTTCATCACCTGTCCACAAACTCCGATTACCCGATTGTTGCTGATCAGGTGCGAGTATTGGTCATAGGCATCGGCAAACATCGAGATCTCGTAGAGTTCGTCATTTGTCCCGAGGTGGAACATCACCCACTTACGGTTATCCCTTTTTGAAACCTTGACCGAAACGTTGGAAATCACCCCCATGACCCTGAAACTACCTCGGTCTTCACATTTCTCGAGAGTGTCTTTGTTGATGTTTTTTAGATATTCTGGCAAACGACCAAAGGGGTCCAACGGATGCCCAGTGAGATAAAAACCAATCAGATCTTTTTCAAAATTCAGCCGCGTTTCGTCGTCTAGCTCATCATAATCGTTGGGGCTTCTGCCGGCAAAGTCACCTACACTTGAAGTTTGATCCTCTTCTTCGATCATATCGAACAAAGATCCCTGGCCGCTTTCACGGTCTTTTTGGGTTGAGGCGACCTCGTTCATAATCCCCTCGAGGTTATCCAGCAAAAAGGATCGTTTTTCATTCAATGAATCAAATCCGCCCGTTTTAATCAGGCACTCAATCACCCGTTTGTTGACCGCCTTAGTGTCGATGCGTTCCGCAAAATCCCGGAAGCTACTAAAAGCCCCCCCTTCCTCTCTTTCCCGAATGATGCTTTGAGCCGCGCTATCACCAACTCCTTTAATGGCGGCCATACCGAAACGAATCGATCCATCTGGGTGAGATTCTGAATAAACGGGAGTGAAATTCTCTCGCGACTCATTTACGTCAGGACCCAACACCGGGATCGTCATTGCCGCGCACTCATCCACGAAGTGAGAAACTTTATCCGCATTTCCAAGGTCCGCAGAAAGCAGCGCAGCCATAAACTCCACGGGATAATTCGCCTTAAGATAGGCGGTTCGATAACTCAACATCGCGTATGCGGCCGAATGAGACTTGTTGAAGCCATAGGCTGCAAATTTTTCGAGGATATTAAAAATGTTAAGCGCTTCGCCCTTTGGGATATTGTTTTTCTTTTTAGCGCCAGCGATGAAGATATCCTTCTGCTGTGCCATCACTTCCGGCTTTTTCTTGCCCATCGCACGTCGGAGGATATCCGCTTCACCAAGAGTGTAGCCTGCGATAATTTGAGCAGATTCCATGACCTGCTCCTGATAAACCAGAACGCCGTAAGTCTCCTTAACAAGCTCTTCCAGAAGCGGGTGGGGAACCTTGATGGTCGATGGATCTTTCTTTCCTTCGATGAACTGAGGAATAAACTGCATCGGTCCGGGACGATAAAGAGCAATCAAAGCGATGATCTCCTCAAAACTGCTCAAACTGATCTGTCGGCAAAGAGTTTGCATTCCGCCTGACTCGAGCTGAAACACTCCAATCGTCTGCCCCGCGTTCAAAAGATCGAAAGTCTTCTGATCATCCAGCGTGATCTTCTCGATATCGAAATCCGGCATCTCCATAGTGACCTTCACATGCTCCTGAGCATCGAAGATTACGGTTAACGTCTTAAGGCCCAAGAAGTCCATCTTCAGCAGGCCAAGATCCTCAACCGGGCCTTTCGGGTATTGAGTCGTCAGGTCGCCTTCCTGCATCGTTACCGGGACCAGGTTGGTGAGCGGCTGGTCTCCAATGATGATACCGCAGGCGTGCTTGCCAGTGTTTCGCACCATGCCCTCAACGATCTTACCATGGTCGATGATCCTACGGGTCGTCTCGTTGCCTCTGATCGCTCCCTGGAGATCTGAACTTTTTTTTACGGCATCTTCTAGTGAGATGTTGAGCTCATCCGGCACCATTTTAGCCAATTGGTCGGCCTCGCCGTAGGGTACTTCGTTGACGCGAGCCAAGTCACGAACGATCATTTTGGCTCCAAATGTGCCAAACGTGATGATATTCGCGACCTGATCTTCCCCGTATTTGTCCCGAACGAAGTTCACTACGTCGTCCCGTCGTCTCATGCAAAAATCAATATCAAAGTCGGGTGGAGAGACACGTTCGAGATTCAGCATTCGTTCAAAAAGCAGACCAAATCTCAGGGGTTCGATATCGGTGATTTTCAAAACATAGGCAACCATGCAACCAGCTCCAGACCCACGGCCCGGCCCGACAGGAATCCCCTTAGATCTTGCCCAGTGAATGAAGTCCCAAACAATCAAAAAGTAGTCCACAAACCCCGTTCCGCTAATGATCGCCAGTTCGTAGTCAAGCTTCTCACAAAGCTCCCCGGCAAAGTCTTCAGATTGTCCTTCTTCTGGTTCGTAATTTTCCGGACTATCGTAATCGACACCGTACCTCTCTTTCAGGCCACGTTTACATAACTCAAAGAGAACTACACCATTTTCGGATAGAGATTTTCGCTGGTCTTCGGCTAAAACAAACTCCTCATTCTGCTCCTGCTGCTTCAGCAGCTTGCTCTTTTGAACTTGATAGACGTCGAGGATTTTATCGAAATTTTTGCGATCGGGAGTGAAATTGATAGTCTCAGTCTGCTCAAAAACAGGATAGTGGTTCACCCCGAACTCAATGTCGATTTTGACACGCTCACCGATTTCGAGGGTATTATCGATTGCCCCAGGGATTTCTCCAAAGAGCTGCATCATTTCCTCTCTCGATTTGAGGTAGAATTGATCGCAAGGGTATTTGAGACGATTCTCATCACTGATGAGTTTCCCTGTTTGAATGCAGAGTAGGGCGTCGTGTGGCTCAACATCGGACTGGAGCACATAGTGGACGTCGTTCGCCGCGATAATGGGAAGCTCAAACTCTTTGGCAAGCTTCACAAGACCCGGAATGATCCGTTTCTGGAAGGGGAGTCCGTGGTCCTGCAGCTCTATGTAATAGTTTTCCTTCCCAAAGATATCGATGAAAGTGGCGGTTGCTTTCCGAGCGTTTTCATAGTCGTTGTAAAGCAGATATTGCGAAGCGACTCCGTTCACGCATCCACTGAGACCGATTAGTCCTTTCGAATACTGAGCTAGGGTTTCAATATCCACACGAGGTCTGTAATAAACCCCCTCGGTGTGAGCTTTCGAGATAAGGCGAGAGAGATTTTGATAACCTTCGAAGTTCTCCGCTAGAATCGTTTTGTGATGAATTTGGTGTTTCGGAAAATCTGAAGGTTGCAACTGGTGGTCCTCCGGAAGATCTCCGATGTCGTCAGTTCGTTTTCGATCACGCTTGGGCCGTTCGGACATCTTATGGTCGTAAACCAAATAGATTTCGCAACCGATGATCGGATTGATACCACGTTTAGTTGCAGCTGAGTAAAAATCCATCGCACCAAATAGATTCCCATGATCTGTCATCGCGACTGCGGGCATGTTCAACTCTTGCGCCCGATCAAAAAGTCGATCCATTCGGCAACAACCATCCAGAAGACTGTAATCGGTATGAAGATGCAGATGAACGAAAGAATCTTTGGCTCCCATTGCGAGAATTTACGCAAGATGCTTAAAGTGATTCAACACCCTTTTTCAAAATGAGCCTTAATCCCCTTGAGAGTTGGACTAAACCAGACTAAGCAACTTGTCATGATGAACCCTCATAACCAGCGATTTGATTGGGATCTTTTTTGGGAATTCCCTGCGATTGGAATCCTTAGAGGATTTGAGACTGACCTTGTCAGCGAAATTGGAAATGAGTGTTTTGAAGCGGGTCTCAAAAACATTGAGGTCACCCTGAATACAGATAATGCCTTCTCTCAAATCAAAAATCTTGCTGATCTCTCCAACAAAAGAGCAAACGTAGGGGCAGGAACTGTTTTGGATCGAAGAGGCTTGGATTTGGCGCTCGAAGCAGGGGCTAGCTTTATTGTGAGTCCTGTGGTGGACATTGAACTGATTCATTACTGCTCGGAAAATGGCGTTCCGATTTTCCCTGGAGCCTACACACCAACTGAGGTTTGGAAAGCGTGGGACACAGGAGCTCCAGTAGTGAAGTTGTTTCCCGCGAACGTCGGAGGACCCGACTATCTTAAGGCGATCAAGGGACCGTTGGATGATGTCAAAATACTGGCTGTAGGTAGCGTTACCCTCCAAAAGACATCAGACTGCCTTGCCTCGGGAGCATGTGGAGTGGGTTTAGGAAGCCCACTTTTTGATCAGAGTCGGATGTTGGCAAAAGACTGGTCCTGGCTCAGAAAGCAGATTCATGAGTTTTCCCAAATCAACTGGAATGTATAAGTTTTACTAATTCAGATTGAGTTTAATTGAAGGATTTTCAAAACGAAAGCTTGCTGTTCTGTTTCTAAAAATGTAGCAATGGGCTCTTTTTCGACCCCAAATAGTACACTTGAAGACAAACAGATGAAGATTAGCGAAAACAGCCTTCCGAACAACTGGGTTTCCTACAGACCTGAAATAAAGGTTCTTGATTGTACCATCAGAGATGGAGGACTGATGAACAACAGTCAGTTTTCCGATGAAGTCGTTCGCGGAGTTTACGACGCCTGCGTAGGTGCCGGAATCGATTACATGGAGATCGGTTACAAAAATTCGGACAAGATTTTTTCGAAGGACAAATATGGCTGTTGGAGGTGGTCAAAGGAAGAGGATGTTCGCAGAGTTATCGGAGACAATGACACCGACCTGAAAATCTCTGTGATGGCAGACGCCGAAAAATGCGAATACAAAACTGATATTATCGATTCTGAGCAAAGCCCGATCGATATGATCAGGGTAGCCTGTTATATCCACCAAATCCCACTGGCTCTGGAAATGGTCAAAGATGCCCATGACAAAGGCTATGAAACTTGCCTCAACATCATGGCTGCCTCAACTTTGGCGGAACCTGAACTCGATGCAGCACTTGAGCTGGTCGCAAAGTGTGGTTCAAAAGCAATCTACCTCGTGGACAGCTTCGGTCGTTTCTACAGCGAAGAGATTCAATACTTTATCCGCAAATATTTGGGTTTCGCCAAACCTGAAGGAATGGAAGTTGGAATTCACGCACACAACAATCTCCAGCTAGGGTATTCCAACACGATCGAGGCGATCGTCCAGGGTACCAATTTCATCGACGCCACCATGGGTGGTCTCGGCAGGGGAGCAGGCAATTGTCAAATGGAACTACTTCTGGGCTTCTTGCACAATCCGAAATACAAACTTCGTCCGGTTCTGGAGTGCTTGCAAAAACATATCGAGCCTCTGAGAAGCGAGCTAGGGTGGGGCTTCGACATCCCTTACATGTTGACTGGCCTCTACAACCGTCACCCAAGATCTGCGATCGAGTTTAATGCCAGTGACGCAAAGGGAGATTACACAGAATTTTACGATCAAATTGTTGAAGGACTTTAGTCCGCGTTTAAATCCCAGATTAGCAGCATTTCATCCATCGCTTTTTTGATCAGTCCAGGCTGGGTGAACGGAATAAAATGATTGGATTCGGGGTATAGGTGCAAAGAAGTCTCAGCTCTGGTCAGGTGCTTCATCAGATAATCTGTATTTCCTGGAGGAACGAGTTCATCTTGCTCACCCTGCAGGATGATGCTCGGCTGAGTGATTGTTGCGAGCTTCTGTTTTTGTTGTTCAAGCTGTGCTTTCAATGGAAGAATCTCCTCATTACAAACTCTCAGGGCCTCGGGAATTGCTGAGCGGATGATTGGCCAGGTCGCCGGATACTGAATCCATTTGGTCTTTTCCAGTTCGGGATCCATCGAGGCTGCGACAAAGATCAAGCCGTCTACAAGATTCGGAAAATCTATCGCAACTTGCGCAGCAACTGGGCCGCCTAAAGAATGACCAATGAGCACAACATTCTGGTTTTCATTGAGAGCATCAAACGCTTGGGCAACGACTTTCGCTTGCCTCTCAAGTGATGGCTCGGTGACCCCGGGGTTGGTTCCGCCGTATCCTGGTCGATCTACAGAAATCATTCCCCATGAACTCTGAAGTTCAGGGTTTTTCAAAAACCATTTGAAGTTGTCCCAACTGCCGGGTGAACCGTGGATGAAAATAGCGACATTTTCAGCCTCAAGATTGTGATGTACGTAGTAAAAACTCCCTAATTCATTAACGAGGAGTGTATCTTTGGGAACGAGCTGGGGAGAGAAGTAAGCTTCCATCTTGGAGAGCGTTCCCGCTTCAAAGGTGGGAAGACAGGACACCAGTAGCAAACTCAATCCCAGCAAGGGTAGTAAGAACAATAACCTTTGTTTCATCACAAGAGTAGGACGCTCAAAACAACATCATGAGTGCGAAAAATTCATATGTTAAACAAAATCAGAAAGCACTCTTATTCATACTTGACGAATTAGAAAAATCGGATTTTATGGATCTTTTCGTAAATTATGGCAATTGAAGTAAAGATTCGTAGAGGAGAGCCCGTGGAGCGTGCCCTTCGTCGTCTAAAAAAACGTTTGGATCGCGAAGGTGTTATTCGCGATGTGCGCGCAAAGCGCTACTTTGAAAAACCATGTGAGGTGAATCGTCGCAAAAAGAAGATGGCGAAGTTCAACAACTACCTCCGGTTGAAGCGAGAAAATCGCTAATCCATTTACGATGAGGTCCCGATAAGGTGATCTCACTCAGATTTTTCAGCGGAATCCATTTGGTTTCCGCTTTTTTGTGTACAATCTCGTGCAGTTTCTGGTTGTCCAATGAATATATGGGTTCGGTTACCTTTTCATTTCCTATTCCGCGTTTGATCGTTCCCACTGGTTTACTTTCTGGCTCGTTCTTACTCAGTTCTGGAAGCTCGTAGATTCCCTTGAGGCGTGAACCTTCTCCTTTCACAGCCAAAAGAATAGACTCATCTTTAATGCTCAGGAGTCTAGGACGAAGGACACTGATGCTTTTTGCCTTTTTAATCAAAGGTATGGATTCCACATCAACCGCATTCGAGGATCTACACA
>JAKSBQ010000045.1 GCA_022361075.1 Opitutales bacterium
GGAGAGAATTTAAAGCTTTTCTAGGCTATTGCCTCTTCAACATTTTGATTTTGTGCTTCTTCGATTAACTCCCTTACGACATTTAGAATATGCTCTGACACAATTGGACTGACGCTATTTCCAATCTGCCGAAAAGCATGCCATTTTGTTGGATGAAAGTAAAACCAATCCGGAAATCCCTGTAAACGAGCTGCCTCTCTTGGAGTAATCACCCTCGGTTCAATGGGGTGAATTGGCCGTAAAGCTTGAAAGGAGCCTCTGTCACTGCCTGTTCCAGCTCGAAGAGTTGGAGCAAATCCGTCAATACTCAAACGATTTGCGCGTGAAACCGGATCTCTACAACCCTGTTCTAGTGAACTAAACCGTTCAGAAACCGAAAGCGTGTGTTTCGTTTCAGGAAAACCAGACAATATACCCTTCCTAAACTTTGAAACGACATTGGGATCACCGACACCACTGGGGGGCTCACGCGTTAGCAATCGAAGATATGGATTCGTTTTTCTTTTCACCTTCAACCACACATCTTCGTGTGGATTTTCAACTGCAACGGGAGAAGGTAAGCCACCAAGTGCATCTTTAACCTTTGCAATAAATACAGATTCTGAGGGCTCAAAAGAGCTCACAGGAGGATGGGTTGCAAATAATTCTCTATTGAATCCAATAAAAAGAATTCTAGTTCGGGTGGTTGGAACGCCTAAACGATGTGCGATAACCTCACATGGTTCTAATAGAAGAAAATTATTTTCAACCAGATTTATGGCTTTTTCCCTAAGGCAATCATATTGAGGTTGAAGAATCCCTGGTACATTTTCAGCAATAAAAAAACTGGGGTTTTCTTGTTCAACCAGTCGAAAAAACGAGTTGAAGGCAGTATTTCTGATATCATCAACATTTCGATGTCCCATACTGCTAAATCCTTGGCAAGGAGGACCTCCAATAATTCCTGTGATCTCATCAAAGTTTACTAAACTTCGGATGGAGGGTAGATTATTTATATCGACCTCATAATGCTGCGTAGAAGGAAAATTTTTTTTATGTGTCGAGAGTGTGATGGAATCATTGTCGAAAGCAGCGGCAACATTGAATCCTGCATAACTAGCCCCAAGAGAGAATCCTCCCACTCCAGAGAAAAGGTCTATGATATTCATGAACTGTAATGCAAAATTTTAACCTAATAGTAAACTTGTTGAAACGAGGGAACCTGCTGCTTAAACTCGATATAGTTTTCAACAAGCTTGCAAGACATCTCCTTTGTTTCGGCAAATTGCACTCTTAGTTTCTCCAGGATTTTCTCCGCATCATTTTCGGGGAGAAGTCTATCTAGTTCAATTCTTTCTCTCAACGAAAAATCTGGAACATCAATTCGGAGTGGTTCACCCCAATCAAAATTAAAATACTTCCATGGGTGATTTTTAAGACTAGCAAGGATTTCATTAACTTTTTCAATCTCTCCAACTAAGAATGTGATTGTTAAAATTGGCGAAACATCGATGTAAAAATTTGAAGAAATGCACTCAGCTGAGATTTCATCTTCGTATTGGAAAGCCCTACGCACAATAACTTTAGCGATGCGATAGACTGATTTGTACAAGCTGTTTTTTGATGTGTTTTCTATTTCGAAAGGTCCGAAACTGGTAAATTCGTTTTCAAGCCAATTATGAACTTCTTGTGCAGAGACCGAAGCCCCTCGAAGTTCTTTTGGTCGAGCTGGAACAATAGTAAGCTTCAGAATGCTTGGAGATTTTGTAATTTTAGCAAAATCGCAGATCTCTTGAACGTTTTTAATCCATACTTCCGCCCCGCCAGTATGATCTAACCATATTACAGAACTCTTGCTGAAGCACCCATCCGTATTTTTTATTTCGTCCAAATATACGTCGCTTCTTTTATTCAATGGAGTAATATTACTACCAGATTTATTCAAAAATTGCCTAGAGTGTTTCCATGATTTCTCTTCGAGGGAGATCAGACGATCAAATTTAAAGCATTTATTGAGGAGATTAAAGTCTTCCATGTAACTTGCCCCGAAACCAACATAATTCCAGTCTGAGTAGTCGGTTCCAATGATTCCTCCAACAATCCGGAGCAGTTCTACGAACAAGGCTCTTTCGACAGCTTTATTTGTTCTAAGATGGTAAACTGGTTCGCTCATCTTTAGCGCCTTCTAGTTTTTTCCGCCGCCTTCAAGACATAGTCAAATGTTCCTTCCCCAACTCGTTTCGGAGCTTCATTCTCATCATCAAATAGAAACTCACTAACTAATCGAATATCTGATTTGGGCTTCCGAAAACTTATTGCGCTATCAGTTCTGGAAAGCACCTTTCTAGGCAAGTCGGGTTTGAAAATTGAAGCATTTTTTATGGACTTTTTTGCACTCCAACTCAAACCGACGGAACAAGCTTTGATCGCAGATAAGTCACGTCGTGGTGCGTTATCGAAACGTCTTTTTACTTCCGATTCATTTTTTTTCCAAGATGTGGTGTTCGAAGTGAAAATCTTAATGCCCTGCATCAAAGCGTTTCTGATTAGCTGGTAAAGATCAGAATCCAAATCAACTCCATTCTTAGTTGTTGTGATAGGGAGATTACTTATCTTCGCCGACCACATATCAACAACCCCAACTATTGAACTGAACTGATTGTGGAATGATGCAATGTCTCCAACTCCCCAACCGGTCCTATGGGTTTTATCATAAGGCAACACAACACGATTGTTACAGATTACAGATATACCAGCAGTTTTTGTTTCGTAGTGGGGATTTGTAGGGTCTTCTTTACGAATTCTTCTCCGGTAACCTATAGCAATGAATACTTTTGTGTCATCTGTTTCGTACTTCCAAAGAAAAGGCCTTATAAACTTGCCATCATTGTCTGGTGTTTCTTCATAACACATTTCAATGTTTCTCCCAGGAACTTCTACACCGTTCAAATAGATCTTGAAGCCTTTAGATATCAGAATGTGATATGTATCTGAGATTTTTGTTTTTAGATCCGTTAAGAAAGCACCATCAGTAAAACTTTTTTTTGCACTATCCAACAAGTCGGTAATCTGAATTTGAGTGCCAGTTGTTTCGACTGCCTTCTCTTGATTATATGCTCTGAAGTCCCAGTTTGTCTGTTCCTCAATCCACTCGCTAGGTATTTCAACATAATACGAATCTTCAGATGTGTCGCTAAAAACGATAGCAGATCTCCCTAATTTGAAAATTGCTCGTTTCATACCAATCCCAACAGTTCCGATCGAACCCTCGGGTCTGTTCGCATTTGGCGGAGCTCCATTTCTAAAGGCAACTGATTTGGCTATTTCCCAAGGAATCCCACCACAGTTATCTTCGATTTCGAAATCCTTCTCGTTGACGTTTATTTTCGCCCAATAACCATCAAAACGGTCTTTTTCTTCAAGTTCGTTACATCTTACCCTAAGTGCCCCATCGATACAATTATCGACTAAATCAAGAATAGCGTCTTCAAGTTCGATATCTCTGGTGAGCATCGCAACGAAGAAATACTTATCAGGGGAACCTTTAACATCATCCCTGTAATTAACTTCGGTAGATTTAACTAATGCGTTGTCAGGCGATTTGTTGTTTTTTGAGGTCATGAAAACGGGGTACTGAGGAGTATACGAATGTTGATTAAACTATCAACGAATCAATTTCAACGTCCTATAATCGAGGGATTTCAACAAAATATCAAGTTTTCGTTCGCAACAACTCACACAGTCGGAGCATTTCAGGACCAAATGGAAAAGATTAACATCTTGGCCTGACGACGTTGATTGACCCCATATTTTTGTCCTTTCAGTATCCTCTTTCCTAGAATTTCTAGGAGAAAAAACTTGCGTTCTCTCCTAGAATTTCTAGGTGTAGGTTTTATGGCGAAAACAAAGGCGGATTTATTGAAGGGAACATTGGACCTCTTGATCTTGAAAGCGCTCAGACGAAAAAGTCCCATGCACGGTTACGGCATATCGGTAATGATACGCCAATGGTCGGATGATGTGCTCACCGTAGAGCAGGGGTCGTTGTACCCGGCTCTTTATCGATTGGAGGAGAGAGGTTACATTGATTTTGAATGGGGTGTATCTGAAAACAATCGGAAGGGTAAGTTCTACCGACTGACTTCCCGGGGTGAAGCTTTTCTTGATAATGAACTCGCCAATTGGACGAACATGTCCAGGGCGATCAACATGGTTCTTCAAATCAGCTAGGGTCATGAATATTTGGAGAGTGATAAGTTATCGTATTCGGGCGCTCTTTGGTGAGGCGCGCCTGGATTCGGAGACCGATGAAGAGATGCGTTTTCATATTGAGATGTTGACCCGGGAATATCGCGAAGACGGGTTGAGCCCTGCAGAAGCGAAGAGAAAAGCGTTGTTGGATTTTGGCGGAATCGAGAGAATGAAGGAAGAGTGTCGTGATTCCTGGGGCACTCGTTTCGTTACGGATCTGATCCGGTGCGTTCGTGTTTCGACCCGATCTTTGCGGAAATCGCGTGGCTTCACCGCGACTGTAATCACTACCCTTGCGCTGTGCATCGGGGCAAATGTAGCGATGTATGCGGTAATCGACGCCATATTGGTTCGAGCGCTGCCTTATCCTCAATCGGAGCGGCTCGTGACGTCATTCAACTCATTCCCGGGGCTCGGGTTGGATCGGCTTGGTGTCTCCTTGGTCAGTTACTATGACAGGAGAGATGCGTTAAAATCATTTGAGTCGGTATCCATACTCAGGGATAGCATGGCGGTTGTGGGTGAATCGAGTCCGGTTCAGCGTTTGCTCGACTCACGAGTTTCTCCTGAATTCTTCGACACTCTTAATGTCCCCGTCATGATGGGACGGCGTAATTTTACTGAGGAAGAGACCCTTCCCGGTAACGCCCTGGTGACCATCATCACCCACTCTTTCTGGCAGGAACAGTTCAATAGCGATCCTGATGTGATCGGGAAATCGCTCAGGATTGATGGTCGGCCGCATGTGGTGGTGGGTGTGCTTGAGCGTGGATTTGAGTTCCCCTGGGGCGACGCAAACTTTTTTCGTCCGATCGCTTCAAGCCTTGAAGACCGACAGCCGGAAGGGCGCTACACTGGAAACGACTTCACGATGATTGGACGATTGCGACAAGGGGTTTCGGTTGAAAGCGCACAGAAGGAACTGGACTCCCACAACGAGTTGCTGATGAAGGAAATGCCTGAGTCTTTAGTGGAGATTCTAAAAAACGCCAGATACGGATCTTATGTGCGTAATCTCCACGAAGACATCGTGCGACAGGCCCGTCCGATTCTTATCATTCTCCAGGCAGGAGCTTTATTTCTACTCCTAATTGCGATTGTTAACCTCATGAACCTTTTCCTGATTCGTGCGAAGAGCCGGGCGAAGGAAACTGCTGTGCGTCAATCTCACGGTGCCGGCAGACTGCAGATCGCGAAAGAAGTCGGTATCGAAACCTTCATGCTTACTTTTGCCGGGGGTGGTATCGGACTGGCTCTTGGCGTGTTATGCATCCATTTCCTGGAGGCACTTGGGACCGATCAATTACCGCTTGGAAATAATATCTCGTTAGATGGACGGGTGGTATGGGTATCTTTCATCTGTGCCATCTGTGTGGGAGTGATTTTATCGCTACCGATTATTGTTAGCAGTTATAGTCATAACCTCTCGTCAGTTTTAAAGGCCGGAGCAAGGGGTGGCACTGGTTCTAAAAGCCAACAAAAGGCCCGTCATGTATTCGTCGTGACTCAGGTTGCACTTGCCTTTGCGCTTCTCTCGGGTGCCGGGATGCTGGGCCTGAGCTTAAAAAAGACCCTGGAAACGTCACCAGGGTTCGAGACCGAGGAGGTGGTCGTCGCGAATATCGGATTGCCTTCTGTGAAGTATCCTCGTTCTCACCATCGGCAGGCTTTTCTGGACAGACTGAATGAGGATCTTCGGGCGATTCCGGGGGTTGAACACGTGGGCTTTACCAATGCGATGCCCTTCAACTGGCGACCAGATGATTTTACGATCAGGGTTGTCGGTCGAACTCTCGCCCCCGGCGAAACTGATGTCAGTCACTATTTTGGGTTTGCGAGCGGAGACTACTGGCGCGCCCTCGGTATTCCGCTTATCGAAGGGCGATTCCTTGAGGAGCGGGACAACAAGGGAGACGTGCGCGTGTGCGTTGTGGATGAATCAGTAGCCCGACGTTATTGGCCGGATCAAAGTGCAATCGGCCGCCAGATTGCATGGGGCGATGAAACGAACCCAGCAACAATCGTAGGGGTGGTCGGAACGGTGAAAACGTTGGATCTTACTGAGTTGACCCCACTTGGAACGGTTTTGGTTCCTTATAAACTGCGTCCTACGGCTGGAATCGCACTCGCTGTTCGCTCGAAAATAGATCCCGAGATATTGATGAAATCGATAAGAGATACGGTTCGGTCAATCGACCCTGAGATACCACTTGATCGGGCCGGCATCCTGCAGGAACGAATCGACGACAGTCTCGTGATGCAGCGTTCACCAGCGGTTCTCTCGATAGCTTTTGCTTCGATCGCCCTGATACTGGCGGCTATCGGAACCTATAGTGTGATCGCCTACGCCGTTAGCCAAAGGCGAAGAGAAATTGGAATTCGCATCGCTTTGGGTGCCTTGCCTTCAACGATTTTGAAGCAATTTTTTGGGACGAGCACATGGTTGCTCTTAGCTGGTATTGCATTCGGACTTGTTGGTGCGTGGTTTGCGGGTGTCGGAATGAAAAGTGTTCTCTTCGGGGTCGCTCCTTTTCATCCAGGAATTCTCCTAACAACCGTTGGGATTATGGCTTTTGTGGTCCTGATCGCAGTCTTCTTCCCCTCAAACCGCGCCGCGCGTCTGGATCCTTTAGAATCCATGAGGGAGGAATAGGGCTAGGCCGAGCTGAAAGGGCTTTGAAATGGGCGATTGTTAGGCTTTCCAAGTTCTTCAGCTGCCCAAAATATTGACATCACGGGAAGTTACCCATTCTCGTAAGGGTATGTTGAGAGCCACCCGGAAGCTTATTCACCAGCCCAGATCCATGTGTTGGAATGCGTAGACTAAGAATAGGTGTTGTTGGGGCGGGTCGACGCATTCGAGACACGCACCTTCCCGTGTTGAGGGCACTCGAGTCTCATTTTGAAATAGTGGGAGTTTGGTCCCGATCCAGATCTTCGAGGGAAGCTCTGGCAAAAGAAATAGGCGTTAAGGCTTTCCCCAATATTAAATCCCTTGTTTCGGACGCCCGCATAGACGCTGCACTCGTGAGCGTCTCCTACCAGGCAAACGGAGAGATTGCCATCGAAACCAGTTCATTTGGGATTCCGATGTTCCTGGAAACTCCGTTTGCACCCAATCTTGTTCAAGCTAAGGAGCTGTTCGATCAAATCGAGAAAATCCAGGGTCTTGTAGAAGTCGGCGAGCAAAATCCGTTCAAGCCGCAAGTCGAAATGATGCAGCGGTTGTTGGATACCGGGGTTGTGGGAGAACTTCAGGTCGCCCAAAGTGACCTCCTGTCGCAGGGTTATCATGGAATCAGTGTCGCCAGAAGGCACATCGGATTTGACCTACAACCTCTACACCTTACCAGTTCTCAAATTCCCATCCGATTGGCACCGTATACAGATCGATTCAGCGGGAGTCCTGGTGAAACCAAAGAGATTCTCCAAACAGCTGCTATCCAATTTGAAAGTCAAAGATCCGCAACTTTCCAATGGACTACCCTTGGGTGGCACACTCCAGCTCGCTGGTGGAAAGGGTTCCGTATCCTGACAGATCGAGGCATGCTGATGGTGCATTCGATCAATGAAGAGGAACCCGAGTTTCGGATCCAGGTTCAACAGGATGGGTCCAATCGTGCGCGATCCATCATCATCGATCGAGAACTGAAAAATGGTGTTTTGCGCTCACTTTCCGCACGTTGGGAAACCGATGATAGCGAAAACCCGATCGTCGAATGGAAAAATCCAATCTTTGAATTTCAGGCCAACGCTTACAATGGCAAGGAATGGTCTGATGACTTCATCGGAGTCGCACGCCTCTGGCTTGGATTTTATGATTCGGTAAACGAGGGGAGGCCGCTACTCTATGGACATCAGCAGGGTATGATGGATTTGCGGCTTCATCTGGCGCTCGCGGGAGAGAATCCGGAGTTCAGTGGTTGAAGACCCTCAAACTCTGGGGAAGATCAAAAAGGAACTAACGCAAAACGTTAAAATTGAAAGCTGGTCTTTACCAGAGTCGTTTGGATGCGAAGGCTTTGCCGGAATGGGACTTCATGTATTTCTCGAAATCAAGCGCTTTAGTTTTGTCCTGAAAAGCACAATACCACTGGATTTCCCAAGGTGTATATTTCATTGTGTGAGCGGATTTTCCGTTGTTGTGATCAGCCATTCTTGATTTCAAATCACTGGTGAACCCTATGTAGGTTTGATCTGGATGCTTTTCGCTTCGGAGGATATAAACGTAGTGCATTGCAATATATAAGGAACAATTTGGACTGAATCAGTTTTGGTGATTCCTGACAAACAAATGCTCATGCATCATTACTCGTTATTTCTTATTTTAAACTATGATAAACGAATATGGGTGTTTATGAGGGTCATTGGTATCCGAACAACAATTGCCCGTGCTTCGTCAGGCAGTTGCCGTACTACGCAGGGCACCATGCATCACTATTCGCTATACTTATGGCTGTGCCATGCGTAGCTCATTGAGCAAAGCATGGCGAAGGCTGGCGGAAGTTGAAAATCAGATTATGGATTTACTGTAGGATTATTTGATGGTAAATTTCTAATACGTACAAATTTTTATGAGTCTAGCCAAAGCAATGATCGTTTGTCTTACCCGGGCTTTTTGTTTGAAACGGATCGTCGCACTAATTAGATACAACTCTCCCGAGGATCTTGCAGCAGCAGGTTATCAAGGTCCTCCGCAATTCTATAAGGATATGACGAATTGGACCATTATCGAAGATGATTCGACGATCAGTGGTTACAATGTATCTCAGGATAACGCGTCATTCAGTTTACAAGATACACAAAGTGTTAAATCCAAGGGGAAGGAAATTGAATTGGTTTACAATCCAACTCCGAACTGGCGCATTGCTTGGAATATTTCTCAGCAGCAGGCTGAATCGAGTAACATACGACCATTCACGCGTGAATGTCTTACCTATCGAATAGATGAATGGACAAGTACACAGCCAGGTACTCCGGGTACTTTGACTTCTGATGAATCTGATGAGCCTGTAAATGTTCGCATTAAGGCTACTCTTCTGAACGGATTAAATACGGACCTAGCACGTGAAGGGGCAAACGTGAGTGAAATGCGGGAATGGCGATCTAATTTCATCACCAATTATGTATTCGATGAAGATTCGAGATTTAAGAACTTCAATGTGGGTGGTGCCTTGCGTTGGGAGAGTGAAAAAGCAATTGGTTATCCCATTACAGAAAAGGAATTTGACGGCGAACTATTGGAGGTTCCGGATTTGGACAACCCTTACTTCGATGATGAGATTACCCGAGTAGATTTATGGATCGGATATAATACGAAAATCATGGATGGGAAGATTAGCTGGAAGTTGCAGTTGAATATACGAAATGCTTTCAGCGACGGAGATATTGTTGCGGTTAGAGCACAGCCTGACGGTAGTACACAGTCTGTAATTTGGCAAGAGGGTCGCACATTTTCACTGCGTTCAATTTTTGAATTCTAAATGGTTATTTTGAAAATTCATTGTATCGGCATGGAGGCGAGTTTTCTCGTCCTCCATATGTTTCAAATAAATTAAAAAATATGCTCAGGATGACAGTTATATTTTATTTATGTAAGTTTTGTCTTTATACGGTCTTGACGACTATAGTCATATCTTCGTATGCGAAGGCATCGCCAATACGCAATTTTGAGCCTGCTTTTGAGTATGATCAGGCAAGCGTTAGGACAGAGGGAGATAAAGTGATAGCATCTACCGGGCTGGTTGAGCGCCAGTGGGTTTGGGGTGGAGAGGGGTTGGTCACCGTTGGCTTAAAAGATCTTCGGACGGGTAAGGAGTGGTCTCCTGCTATCGACTTAATGGTAAAGAGTGACTGGGAATACAAAGGCTACTTAACTGGTGGGCAACTGAAGGCATTAAAAGCGTTTAAATCTAATGACGAGGGATTTGCAGACCCACACATAGAGCTCCAAGCAGAGGTTGAGTACCGTAAGGTGTCTATATTATATTCGGTGTGGATTTTTCCTGGAGCAGAAGGTTTTCGAACTAGTTTAAAGATTAAAAAGAATGGCGACTGGCACTCCAAAGAAGCTTTGGATTATGATACAACACCGTCTAGTAAAAATTACTCGGTTGAGGCAGAATCGAAGGTTCTGACTGGTAGAGTTGAACACATACCTATCGTAACGCAGGATTTTCAGTTCAGAGCGATCGGATACTACAATCATACTCAAGGCAGAAATCGAGCCGATACCCCACTATTGCGAGAGAAGATTGTCGAACGGGGAAATGTCGGATGGGCAAGTATTCTGAGTCTTGAAACACCTGATGGTGGTATTATCATTGTTAAAGAGTCTCACAAGTGCGTCAATCAGACTGGTGTAAACACCGGTATATTTGTGATTGGTGAAAAGTTGGTAAGCTCGACAGGATGGGGCATACTCCCTCGCGATCTTAATGAAAAGTACCAAGGGTATTGGGCGAATTGGTTGATCATTCATCAGGCGAAAAATCAAGTAGAGCGCCAGTTGGCTATTAAGAAATTTGATAGAACACGTTACCCCATCGATCCGGATCGTGATGTTTACATAATGGCCAATACCTGGGGTAGTGGTGAAACCAAGAATTGGTCACAGAAAGCAGCTCGAGAAGAAAATGTTATTGAAGAAATTCTGAGTCAGAAAGACTTAGGAATTGACGTTCAACAAATCGATGACGGTTGGCAAGGCCCTCGGAGTAGCGGGGATCATTGGAAACCTGTGCCTATTCTTGATTTTGGAGAATTGAATTCTAGAAAACGAAGTCTGGATGGCGAATCTCAGGTCCTTAACAATGAAAAAATTTCCATGTATCCAAATGGTTGGGGATATGTGCGTGAATTCGCTCAAAAAAATGATATTAAATTAGGCTTATGGTGCTTTAACCAAATACCACTTGAAGATCTAATTTGGAACTGGGAAAATGGTGGATTTAAATACTATAAGGTAGATTTTATAAACGCACATAATTTTTCTAGGCTTGACGGTTTGATGGAAAAGTTTCGGTTTTTTATCAAATCCACGAATCATCAGGTCAGGGTGAATTGGGATGTTACCGAACATCCACCCCGTATAGGATATTATTTCGGACGTGAATACGGAAATATATACCTTGAAAACCGTAAAACAAAGTCTCCTGCGCAAGTAGTTTACATACCATGGCTGGTACAGCGTGATGCTTGGCAGTTATGTAAGTATACGAATATTAATAAATTTCAGATTTCGGTTCAGAACGGGGATCGTTGTAATCCGGAGGTTAGCGATGCGTATCTGCATCCTCATGACTATTTATTTGCTCAAACCATGATGGGTTCTCCTATCTTTTTTCAAGAAACACATTATTATTCAGATGAAGCACGTGATGCTCTGAGACCAATAATAGATATTTATAAGGACGTTCGTCATGAAATATATAAAGGATACGTATTTGCCATAGGAGATGAACCCGATAATAGGAGTTGGTCTGGTTTTCAAAACTACAACCCAGATACAAAATCAGGATTTATAACTCTATTTAGGCAGATCGATAACAAGCAGGCTAAAAGAGGTATTGGACTTCATTTCTTAGAAGGTCAGTCAATTCAATTTCAAGACTTGGTATCCGAGAAGATTTGGGATGAGGCAATAACTTCGGATGGGACTGTTCATTTTGTCATTCCTGAATCGGCAGGATTCCTCTTCTTAAAATACAGCATCCACTAAATTATTTTTTGAATTGAAACAACCCATTCGGCAACCACAGCGTGTCTATGGTTAAGCTGCCTAGAGGTTGTTGTACGCGGGAGAGTTTTCACGATGATTTGCAAAAATATTTTCGAGCTTTTTAGACAACCCAGCAACTGAAATACAATACGAGAAGAAAAATTAATCCGATGAAAAAACTGATTATCGTCACTTTGATTTGTCTGGTACAAATTTGTTATGCCGAGCGTAAACCCAATGTGATCTACATTTTGGCTGATGACTTGGGTTATGGAGATTTAAGCGCATTCGGACAGGTTCGCTTAGAGACTCCTAATATTGACTCCTTGGCTGAGAAAGGCATGAAATTTACGCAACATTATTCGGGAAGCACGGTGTGTGCTCCCTCGCGTTGTGCGCTTCTTACAGGAAAGCACATTGGTCATGCAGTCGTTCGTGGGAATACTAGAATCATGCCAGAAGGACAGGAGCCAATGCCTGCGGATACCTTTACCCTGGCACACATGTTTAAAAATGCTGGATACACGACCGCGTTATTCGGAAAATGGGGCCTTGGAGGACCCGGAAGTGTTAGTGAACCTTTAAAAATGGGATTTGACCGTTTTTATGGTTACAACTGCCAGCGCCATGCACACCATTATTATCCATACTTTTTGTGGAATGACCACCAGCGTGAAATGCTTTGGGGTAATTTTGGCATGGAAACAGAGGACTATGCCCCCCACCTGATTCAATATCAGGCGCTCAAATTCATAGAAGAGAATAAGGATCGACCTTTCTTTTGCTACTACGCCATGATACAACCTCATGCGGAAATGTTTGCTCCTGAGGAATATATGAAAAAGCACAGAGGCAAGTACCTGCCCGAGTCATCATATGAAGGAACTGACAGTGGTAAGGATTTCCGCAAATTTGCATATGGTTCGCAGCCTGAGGCGCATGCAGCGTTTGCAGCTATGGTGGAAATTATGGATGAGGATGTCGGGGAATTGGTGGCTAAACTTGAAGATCTTGGCATTGCCGATGATACATTGATCATCTTTACATCTGATAATGGTCCGCATATGGAGGGTGGTCATAACCCTGATTACTTTAATTCTAATGGTGGATTACGCGGTTATAAGCGAGACCTGTACGAGGGTGGTATACGCGTTCCCATGATTGCTTATTGGCCTGGTGAAATCCCAGGTGACACGACAACAGATCATATTTCAGCATTCTGGGACGTCCTGCCGACGATGACTGAGCTAATCGGTGAACCTACACCTGAAGGGATAGATGGAATCTCATTCCTTCCAACGCTGTTACAAGAAGGCAAGCAGGTTGAACACCAATACCTTTATTGGGAATTCCACGAACGGAAAGGTCGTATTGCGATTCGAAAAGGCAATTGGAAAGGCGTGCGCCATAATGTTGCCATTAATCCGGATTCTCCACTCGAACTCTACGATCTTTCCAAAGACTTGTCTGAGAGTATAAACATAGCGGACGGGCATCCGGAAGTGGTTAGTGAGCTCAAAGCATTGATCCGGGGAGCTCGCACCATCTCACCCATTGCCAAGTTCAACTTTCCTGAATTTCGTAAGTGAGAATTTAGGTGGCTACATATTGGAACGTGTCTGAAATGGTATTGTATGGATTTGTTGGCTATTCTAATCCTAGGACTCTTTGTAGGTGCAAAACTCATAATCTATCGAGTCTTTGATCCACATATTGATACAAGATTCTGAGAATAAGAGGCGTGAGGTGGCACAGACTGGCGAACAAAGTCAATATTAGTGATCTCTAAGCTGCTGATTAAAAGTCGCTTAAGTTGGAGATGACGGAAATCGAAACAAAATCACCTTAATCTTTTTATTAGAGGGATTAAAATAAGAAAGATCACTACGATCTGGACGAATGGGAACTCATCGACATGAAAGAGGATGCATTGGATCTCAAGAGCGAATATCACAATACTGATTACTCTGATGTTGTGACACGCATGAAACTCGGTTTAGTAAATCTTAAGAAAGAGTTAAATGTTCCTGAAGGTATTCCTAAACCTCGGAATGTGCGTGACCCGAATTCATACTATTTTGCAAAGAGGAAGTGGATAGAGTCAGTTCGAAATAGATAATTTTATCATGTTACCCAAGTATCAATTTTACTCAGTTTTTTGGACAGGCTTATGCTCCATTTTGCTAACTTTATTCAACGCATATGGTGGAGAGGATCGACCGAATATTGTTTGGATGGTTTCGGAAGACAATTCGATTCACTACAACCCACTATACGTTGAGTATGGGGCGGAAATGCCAAATTTGGAGCGATTGGCAAAAACCGGAGTTGTTTTTAATCACGTATTTTCTAACGCACCTGTTTGTTCGGTTGCTCGAAGCACGATCATTTCGGGATGTTATGCCCCTCGTGTTTTTGCGCAATTTCATCGCGGAATTGAAAAAGTCGCTCTACCCGCAGGGTTACGCATGTTTCCCTGGTATTTGAGAAAGGCAGGTTACTACACGAGTAATAATTCGAAGGAGGATTATAATTTCGTGAAAGGAGTCGACGTTTGGGATGAATCTTCAGGAGAAGCTAGTTACCGAAAGAGGGCAGAGGGCCAACCCTTCTTTCACGTTCAAAACTATGGAGTAACGCATGAGGGGCACCTGCATTTTAATAAAAAAGTGTATGATCGAGAATCGGCTGATGCAGATTTAGCTTCGATAAAAGTACATCCTTTTTATCCGGAAACACCACTTTTCAAATTCACACACTACAAATATTTGCAGCAACACACTAAACTGGACAAACAGTTGGGAGAATTTCTGGAGCAATTGGAAGCCGACGGGCTAATGGATGACACTATCATCTTCTATTACTCTGATCATGGTGGAGTTTTACCGGGAAGTAAGGGTTATCTAAAAGACGTAGGATTGCATGTTCCACTTGTGGTGTACTTTCCCGAAAAATGGGCTCACTTAAATCCATTTCATGGCGAAAAACGGGCAGATGGGTTTTATCAATTCGTCGATCTTGCACCGACTGTCTTGAAGTTAGCAGGAGCTGAAATTCCTGATCAAATGGACGGGAAACCCTTTTTGGGTAAAGGTTTGAATGCTGATCAATTAGCTGAGCGCGATTTCAATTACTCGTATGCAGACCGATTTGACGAGAAATACGACCTTATCCGTTCAGTTAGAAAAGGACGGTTTAAGTATATCCGTTACTTTCAGTCCTATCTGAGTGATGGATTGCACAATAACTATCGCTACAAAATGTTGGCATTTCAGGAATGGAGAAAATTGCATCAGGCAAAGGAGTTAACTGAAGTCCAAGACCGATTTTTTAATACTCATCCAGTTGAAGCTCTATATGATCTGGAATCAGATCCTTTTGAGCTTAACAATCTTGCTCAAGATTCAGGTTATGAGTCCAGATTATTGGAAATGCGTTCGGTTTTGCGTGAGCATATCCTCAAGATTGGTGATTTGAGTGTGTTTCCTGAACATTACCTGCTCGAACACGCAAAAGAAAACGCAGTGGATTTCGGTAAACAAAATCGTGCGCGTATTCGCAGTCTACTTGAAGCCGCAGATCTTTGTTTGATTGAAAACAAGAAAGCTTTTTTAAATGAGGCAAAATCAATGCTTCAATCTGACGATCACTGGGTGCGCTACTGGGTGATTACATCTGTGCTGAATCAACAATTCTCTAACGAGGATTTGTTGAAGGACATTCACAAGTTAACAAAAAGTGATCCTGAAAACCTTGTGAAGGCAAGAGCGCTGGTGTGTTTAGCTGTGCTTGAAAACAGTTTTGATGCTCAAATTTTCCATGATTGTCTCGAAGCCTCTGAGACCGCAACAGAGGCTTTGATCATCATCAATGACATCGTATTCCTTCTGGACCGTAATCCGGATTGGCAGTTTGACCTGTCTAAAGTAGATTTTCCAATTGAGTGGACACGAGACCCCAAAGCAGTCCTAGCGGCACGGATCTCCTATTTTGAGGAGCTCAACCAGTGATTTTATAAGGGTGATCATCCTTAATCAGGAGTTTTTTATAACAGATTTTGCTTGGCAGATTCAGGCGTGCAATACTACTAGGTCTACCTTGATTTTGAGAATGAATTAACACTGCTCGAAGCTACATTGATAAATTTCCTATTTTGGCCAGGTGCACTAACGAAAGTCTTCATGCAGGAAGTTTTCAATGGTCATAGAAATTAGGTAACGGAAACCCGGTTATATTTCGTCATTATTCGAAAGTATAATTAATAATCGGATGAGATACCTATTTTTTTCAGTTTCATTTTTCCTGATATGCTCAGGGTGGAGTCGTAGTGAAGAACAACAAACGGGAAGAATTGAAAACGTTGTTCCATTTAAGAAAGGAATCGCAAAAATCATTGGTGGTGGGTCGACCAACAATGCGGTTTACACTGATCCTGCGAGTATTAACATATACGAGGCTGCAAATATTGTTGGGATGGGGGCCGCGCGTGGAAATCTTAACCACCATGAGTATTGGAGGGATGGAAAGCCGGTTACTGATAAACTTGAGCGGATAATAGGTTGGTATCGGTATGGCCTTCAACCTAAGTTGCTCTTCAACCATTATCCCAACTCTGATGAAGAGATTGGTGGATATCAGAAGTGGTACAACATCGGACGGGCATTTGCAGAAAAATACAGGCCGAACAGCGATTTCCTGCTTTCATACGGAATCAAGGACTGGGGTATTACGGACTATATGGCATTTAACGAACCCGTTTGGCATGTCATCAGGCATCCCGGAACCATGTCTCCGGAATCATATGCTGAGGCGTTAAAAGGATTGGCAGATGGTGTGCATTCTATAGATTCAAAACTGAATGTAAGTCCAGGTGGCTATACTTTTCCATTGTGGCAGACCGTTCTTTCCGAGCATCCAAAACTCGAGGAATTAGCACTCATTAAAGCTGTTGTTCCTCTGTTTAATGACGGAACACTACACTGTTTTTACCTCCATCCTTATGTGAATCGGCGAGATTTTCAAAAAAGCCGTTCTGCGCAACAGATTTTTACTCAGGCCAAAGAGGTTTTGGGTATCACGCGGGATATCCCATTTGGGGTTGTTGAGTTTTGTTTTGCAGGATCTTACATCATCGACGACAAGAAAGACAGTGGCCGTGGCATCGATAAAAATGCCAACATCGCTGAACATTTTGGTGAGGAGACAGAGGAAGAAAAAGCTTTCGGTTTTATGGCTGCAATGTGGGACAATCTTTCTGTAACCGGAGACATGGGTCAGCCGATTACGCATTGTGTTCTTGCCTGGGAACCATTAACGACTTATCTCGGAAATCCAAATTGGGGTCTCGCAATTCAAAAGGCTCCTTATGAAGGACGCTTGGCTGCAAATACAATCCAGATGAATTCCTGGTTAACGGAGGGTATGTCCTTCACATCCATCGATCATGAAGAGGACGTTTTCGTGCTTGAGGGTAATGAGAACAGATTGATCGTCTGGCAAAATTGGGAAGGCTGGTCTTCTATTGCTTCTGACACTTTCAAAATCAGAGATATCCCGATCGGAACGGAGAGGATCGATGTCTTCGATGCGTTGTCTTGGAAGAGCTACGCTGGATCAAGTGGCACTCCAAGTCCTTTGCAGCAAATTGAAATTGTTGATCAGGATGAAATTGAAGTCCGCGATTTGAAAAACGATCGCACTTATCTTTTCATGTTGTGGAAGAATCCCAGCACTCGGAATCTGCCAATTGTCAAACTTGGTCAAATTTCTGAATCTCAAGAGGGTGACGAAAGCATTATCATCCGAGGCAAAGTATCTTCCAGCGATGGAAACATTAGTGTCACGCGGTTTTATAACGGAGCAAATTTGCTGGAAGAATATTCAGGTGGAGGTGATATGCTATTCAAGTGGAAAAATCCACCTGCAGGCATCAACAATATTCGCATAACAGCAATGGATGACCGAGGGTGGTTTAACACTTCTCAGTCAGAGCTGGCTATCATGCACAACGAGGAGAGCCGAATCAATGTTTCCGAAGACACCTACATCCGAGGATTCCACAAACGTTATTCGGGTCAAAATTTTGGAAATCTGAGAGTGATTGAAGTTAAAACAGGTGGACGAAAAGCGATTCGATACGCTTATCTCAAATTCGATACCACCAGTATTCCGGATGATTTTGAATCCTGTTATCTAAGGCTAAAAGTCGAACGGAACAGTGATCAGACAAATAGTGTTTGCCAACTTTATGAGATCAATGACGACTTGTGGAAAGAGCAACAAATCACATGGGAAGTCGCTCCCGGAAAAGGCAGACTGATCGCGACTGCAAGTGTTCCTGCCCCTGGAGAATGGATTGAATTTGACGTCACAGACCACATCAAAGCTTTGCCTCAAGATGACAAAAAGGTGTCTTTTCGACTTGAGAAACCGAATCGTACCTACCTTAGTTTTCATAGTCGTGAATCTCACGAGTTAAATGCTCCGTTTTTGGTGTTTAAGTAGGATCCTGGCCTTTTTTGTAGGGGTCTACTTTTTTGAGCAATTTGAATGCTTTTCAATCTGAGGATTTCTATACGAATACACGGGATCGTGTCGTACATTAATCACATGGAGATCATAATTATGTAACGGAATCTGGTGCGAGCGTAGTCTACCTGTCGAACCATGTATACTTGTCGTTGAATTGAGGTGATGCGTGGTCGATTAGATGATGAAGACCGATACTCCTGAAAACAGGATTCAATACATTAAGGTTGTATCCAATACCCACTGGGATCGCGAATTCCGAAAATCATTCGAACGGACACGTCATGGCCTGCTTCGTATGATGGACACCACGCTAGAGATTTTGGAAAATGATCCCGAATTTCACTCATTTACGTTGGATGGGCACTCGATTCTGATAGACGATTACCTCGAACTTCGCCCCGAAAAGAAGGCACTGGTTCAAGATCTACTCGCCCAAGGACGATTAGTTGCCGGACCTTACTACACCTTGGCTGAGGAATTCAGTATCGGACAAGAGGCACTGGTGCGCAATTTGATCTGGGGACGAAAAACAGTCGAAAAGCACAAGGGCAAAGTGGGAACGGTTGCTTACACTCCCTCATCTTGGGGTCAGACCGGTCAATTGCCGCAAATTCTTCTCGATTTCGGTATCGACAAAATGATGTTTTATCGCGGTATTTCGCACCACGAAAGCAAAGCGGAATATTTGTGGCAGGCACCGGATGGATCCCGGGTTTATGCCAGTCGTTTCGCAATCTACGCACGCTACAATTGGTATTATCTCGTCCACCGAATGGTGTCGAGAGGCACACAATTTGATAAGACTTACCACTGGGGGGCGCATCATGAGTGCCCAGTTCGTCTCGCAGATGGCGAATCCGAGGCAGATCCTTCTTTCGATCTGCAAAAGCCTGCACTCAGCTATGATGCGCAGCAACTGAAACCGGCAATTGAGTCAATGATTGAGGCCGAAGGAGCACACTTCACCACTCCTGTTTTTTTGGCAATGAACGGCCATGACATATCCGCCCCTCATCCGCTGGAATCGCAGGTCATCAGCGATGCCAAAAAACAATTTGAAGGGAGATACGACATTGAGCACTGTGACTTGGAGCGGTTTTGGGAATCCATGTTGCCTCATTTTGATGCCGAAAGTGCGACAGTTCTGACGGGAGAGCGACGAGCCTACCTCAAAGAGGGAATGTGGACCTTTCTATTCCCGGGAACCATCAGCGCCCGAACCTATTTGAAACAACAGGATGCAAAAGCAAGCAATCGACTCGTGTATCTTGCCGAGCCACTGGCTTGCCTCTCGCATCAGTCAGGGATGTCTTCACAAAAGTCGAATCTCGATCGTGCGTGGACCTATTTGATGTCGAATCATACCCATGATGCTAATGGTGGTTGTGCACCCGATGCGGTGTGCAAAGATATGGAGTATCGCTATCGCAAAACAACTGATCTTGCTAACATCACGATTGAGTCCTCGCTGTCATACGTCGCCACTAACCTAAGTTCTGATGGACAATCATCGGAGGTGCAGCAGCTACTGGTTTACAACCCACTCCCGCATCCTCACTCGATCGTTACCACGGTAGATCTTGAAGTTGCCCATGCTTCAGATGCACAATCGGTTGAGCTGATTTCGGAGCAAGGAGATGTGGTGAATTTCCAACCCATCAGCTGTCAGCCCTCCAGTGTGTTTGTGGACAGTATCTGGGAAGTTCCCACCATACTCGCCAGCAAACGCATGCGCTTCTATGCGGAATTCAAAAACCTCCCAGCAATGGGCTATCGAACCTATGAGATTCGTCCAAGGGATGTGGAGCGTCGGATGACCACTTCGCTCATTACTGGGCCCAATACAATGGAAAATGAATTCCTGAAGCTTAAACTCAACTCAGATGGAACCATCGACCTTGAGAATAAGGCGACGGGAAAGTGTTACGAGAGAATCAATTATCTGCTGGATGATGGCGAAACTGGTAATGCATGGCAGCATGAATCTCCTGCTAAAGACCAAATCTTCAACTCACTTGGCTGTCAGGCCAAATTGAGCATCACATTGGATGGTCCGCTGGTATCCACGCTAACCGCGTGTTACGATTTTGAACTTCCGGCCGACTATGCCGATGGAAGCCAACGCTCCTCCTCACTCATCTCCAATCCAGTTCAAATCAATTACACACTCGAAAAAGGTTCTCCTTTGGTGAAAGTAGAGGTCGAACTTGATAATCGTGCAAAAGATCACCGATTAAGGGCGGCATTTCCTACTTTACTGAAGTCTGACTACAGCGTTGCCGACAGTCATTTTGATGTCGTCAAAAGGTCGATCGAACTTCCGGATTCCAATGGCTGGGTGGAAGAAGTTCAAGGAACTCAGCCTCTGCAAACTTTTGTCGATCTCCATGATGACCAGCAGGGCCTCGCAATTTTTTCGAAGGGGCTTTTTGAATATGAAATTCTCCATCATCGCTCCAGCAATACCATTGCTTTGACACTGCTCAGAGCTTGCCGAATCAAACTAAAGGTTTCAGAAGAAAAAATCTCCGAACTGCCCGACGAGGGGATTCAATGCCCTGGAAAGCAGAGATTCGAATACGCTATTTTTCCCCATGAAGGAGATTACCTGAAAGGGCAAGTGCCCCAACAGGCAAAACAGTATCTCAATGACCTGAAGCTGATGCAATGTGGAAAGGGTTCCGGAATATTACCTCATCAACAGTCCCTGCTGCACATTGAAAATCCGGACATCCAGCTTTCGGCCTTCAAACCGTCTGAAGATGGAGATGGTTATATCCTCAGAGTGTTCAACACGAGTGAAAGCGATAGTTCCACGGTAGTTCGCTTGGGTTATCCCTTGAAAAAGGTCAGCAACTGCGGAATGGCAGAAGATGCCGATCATGCCTTTGAACATGAAGCTAATCACTTCCAAATCAAATTAGGTGCAAAGAAGATTCTAAGTCTCCGAATTCAGCTCCAGGCAACGTCGTGAAATCTAAACATTTTCTGAGAGCTTTGAATCCTGTTGATCGCATCGAGGAGGATCCCTCATTCCAGTCAGGAGAGGATGGGATTTTGCAAATTTACGCTCCAAAGGATCGCAAGGCATATTTCATCGAGTATGAAAACAAAGTGCTGGTCTGGATACGAAGTGCCATGGGCCACCCAGCCATTTATCCTCTTCCTGAAAGTAACTTCGAAGCACCCATTAAAGCTGTGTTGATGGATTTGGACGGCACGAGTGTCAAAAGCGAGAGTTTCTGGATTTGGATCATCGAACAAACGGTCTGCAAATTGCTGGGCGACCCGAAGTTTACATTGGAAAATGCTGACGAGCCTTTTGTTTCCGGGCACTCTGTTTCTGAGCACCTTCAGTATTGTATTCAAAAATACTGTCCCGATAAGAGTGTCGACGATGCCCGAAAGCACTATTTTGACATCACGCATTATGAGATGAATGAGATCCTCGAAGGAAGAGGAAAACGAGATGCGTTCCACCCTGTCGATGGGTTGAAGGAATTTCTGCTCGAACTCAAGGCGAAGCAGGTGCGCATCGGATTGGTGACATCGGGTCTGTATGAAAAAGCCTGGCCTGAGATCATCTCTGCATTTGAACAAATCGGCTTAGGAGATCCGCTGGAATTCTATGATGCGATTATCACTGCCGGACAAGCCATCCGAAAAGGACAGACTGGAACTCTAGGCGAGCTATCACCCAAGCCTCATCCGTGGTTATACGCCGAAACTGCCCGCGTTGGACTTGGGATCGGCATCGATGAGCGTTCCCGCGTGCTGGGAATCGAAGACTCTTCTGCTGGGGTGTTATCCATTCGGCTAGCCGGATTCGAGTGTATCGGCATGTCCGGCGGTAACATTCAACAAAGCGGAATGGAATCATTACTCCTGCAATCTGCGGATCAACTCACCGACATTTTACCGACTCTATTTTGAACCATCATAAACGAAAATGACCCCGATTGATTACTCTATTGTCTGTATTTACATGCTGATCATCATCATCGCCGGAGTCCTACTCCAGCAAAGAGCAGCAAAGAACATTGATACGTACTTTCTTGGTGGAAGAAAACTGCCCTGGTGGGTGCTCGGCTCCAGTGGGATGGCGGCGAACGTTGATATCTCAGGCACGATGATCAACACCGCACTCATCTATTCGCTCGGAGTGATGGGTTTTTATGTCGAACTGCGGGGAGGTGTTGTTCTGATATTGGCATTTCTACTCGTGTTCATGGGGAAATGGAATCGTCGAAGCGGGGTGATGACGCTGGCAGAGTGGATGTATCTTCGCTTTGGATCTGGTAAACAAGGTGATCTAGCCAGACTCATCAGTGCGATCGCAAGTATCATTTTAACCATTGCGCTGATCAGTTATTTTGCCATTGCTTCCGGTAAATTCGCCGGTGAATTTCTCGGCATGGATTGGCGACTGGCTGCTACGCTGATGATTATCATTGCAGCCTCTTACACGGTCGCCAGTGGATTGTATGCGGTCGTTTGGATCGATTTGATGCAAAGCGCGATTATTTTGGGTGTAGCCTTGTTCATCGTGTTTATGGCGATGACACAGGTTAACTTTCCCGGATTAGATGCTCCATTGGTGACGAGTATCCCCGCTTTGAATGGTGAAACCGCTACTGTGCAAACCACTTACGGTGAGTGGACGAGCATCGTACCCAAAATGACGTTAGACTTCGAAGGCCCGTATGCGATTTTCAACCTGTTCGGTGTTGCCATCAGTTTTTATCTGATGAAAGCCATTCTCGAAGGCTTCGGAGGTGGTAACAGCTACATGGCGCAGCGTTATTTTGCCGCAAAAGATGAGAGAGAAGCCGGACTCATTTCTCTCCTTTGGACCGTCCTGCTCGCATTCCGATGGCCGTTGACGGGAGCACTGGCGTTATTTGGCGTTCATTACGGTATCGAACATGCCGTGATTGCTGATCCAGAGATGGTGGTGCCAACAGTGATCAACACTTATCTGCCGATTGGTTTGAAAGGATTGGTCATTGCGGGATTTATCGCAGCTGCAATGTCTACGGTCGATGCCACGGTCAATGCAGGAGCATCCTACTGGGTCAAGGACATCTACCAAGCCTACATCAACCCAAAAGCTTCGGAAAAGAAACTGATGCTTCAAAGTAAGTTAGGGACAATTTTACTGCTCCTCATCGGACTCCTGCTCAGTTTTACAGTTCGAAACATCAACGAAATATGGGGCTGGACGATGATGGGGATCGCATCAGGTATTCTTGTTCCTCAGCTCATGCGCTGGTACTGGTGGCGCTTCAACGGATTTGGTTTTGCTGCCGGGACTTTTACGGGTCTCATCGCCGCGATTGCGACCAAATTGTTAGTGCCGGAGGTGCAAGACTACACATTGTTCATCTACTCCAGTGCTCTATCATTTGTGGGTTGTATCATCGGAACTTACCTTACTCCTGCAACGGATGATGAGGTGCTGTCAAAATTCTACAAAGTCACTCGACCTTTTGGCTTGTGGGGCAAATTTAAGTTGGAATTACCAGAACAGCAGCAACGGAGTGTCCGGGCAGAGAATCAGCGGGACATCGTGTCGATATTCATGGCAGTGCCATGGCAGATTACACTTTTCTTGTCAGCCATGATGATTGTTTACAAACGCTGGGATCAATTCGTCATCCTTGGCTCCATTTGTGCGCTCTTGTCGGTTGGATTGTATTTCAATTGGTTCCGACACTTAAAAGCGGAAAAGGCTGACATCTGATCACGCATCATCGCTGCGAATGCAAACAACTGGAGTTGAGCGTATTGTTTTTGAGTGTTGAAGAAAGAGGACATTCTGGCGTGTAGCCTAAAACTACACGCCAGAAGTAAATTTCCATTATTAACGTCACGGAAAGGATGTGAACCATCGTCTATCAGGTGTGGGATCGAAACGGAATGATGAGAAACGAGCCTTAATCATGGGCTTTTTGTTGGGCTTTGGTCTCTGCTCGTTTCTTTTTAGCTGGGTGCTATTTATCTCTCGAGGCAATACGGATTCTGAGGGAGTGGTAGTGACGCTAAAATTTGCACATGTTCTCCCTACAAACCATCCCGTACACCAGGGCATCGAATTCTTTGCCGATCGTTTGAGTACGCTCTCCGATGGTCAGATGGAGACAGTGATTTATCCATCGGGTCAGCTGGGTGATGAAACAAAATGTATTGAGAACATCCAAATCGGCACTTTGGACCTCACTAAGACCAGTACTTCTACGATGGGAAATTTCCTCTCACTCATGAAGGTATTCAGTTTGCCTTATCTTTTCAGAGAAGAGGCTCATTATTGGAGAGTTCTAGAAGGATCCATAGGACAAGAAATGCTCGAAGCTATTGCCGAGCGGGACGATGGTACACAAACGGGGTTTATTGGACTCGGTTATTTTGATTCCGGGAGTCGCAGTTTTTATGCAGATGTACCGATTTTAAAGCCTGATGATTTCAGGGGGAAGAAGTTTCGCATCATGCGTGATCCGGTTACAATGGATACGGTGGATGCTCTCGGAGGTTCGCCAACACCGATCCCGTGGGGCGAACTCTACACCGCACTAAAACAAGGGGTTGTGGACGGCGCAGAAAATAATCCGCCAAGTATTGTTTCCGCAAGGCATAGCGAGATATCGAAGTATTACATGCTCACTCATCACAGCCGAATTCCGGATATCGTCATTGTGAGCCAAAAGACATGGGATCGTTTGAGTTCCCAACAAAAACAATGGCTGAAACAAGCGATGGCAGACGCCACGCAGTATCAGCGAGGCATTTGGGCTGAATCTTCTCAGCACGCGATGGATCAAATGAGAGCCGAAGGAGTGACGATTCATGAAGTGGAACTCAAGCCCTTTGTCACTGCTGTTCAACCTGTGATCGAGAAATACGCTGTTGGACAACTGAGAGAATGGTATGATCGAATTCAGGAACAGCCTTAGCGATTTGAATGATGAAGATTGATTTAAGAGGAGAACTAGCCGTCATCACAGGCGGGGGCTCGGGAATTGGACTCGGAATTGCACAGGCTTTAGTATCCTGTGGCAGTAAAGTAGCAATCTTAGGCAGAGATTCTCAAAAACTCGAACAAGCCTCTCATCAACTGGGTGATCAGGCTAGAGGATTTGTGCTCGACGTGAATGAAACCACACGACATGCAAAGGTTCTTTCGAGTATTACGGATACTTTCGACCATCCGATCAGCATCCTTGTGAACAATGCAGGTAATCATCTTAAAAAACCGCTCCTGGAAACTTCGGATGATGCTTTTGCGGAGGTGATGCAGACTCATGTTGCCTCTTCTTTTGCACTCAGTCGAAACGTAATCGAACACAGCATGAAGCCGAATAAAAAAGGAACCATCCTCTTCATCTCTTCAATGGCAGCCTTTTTGGCGATCCCGAACATAGTCGCTTATACAACAGCAAAAGCCGCAATCGGGGGGTTGGTGAGAAGTCTGATGGCTGAATCTGCGTTGTACGGAATTCGTATCAATGCAATTGCTCCAGGGTGGATCGATACGGACATGATGCGAGCCGCTGTCAATGAAGATGAGTCACGTAAACAACGCATTGTTCAACGCATCCCCGCTGGCAAGTTTGGAATGGTAAACGATATTGGGAACACAGCAGCCTTTTTGTGTTCTCCATTCGCATCGTATATCAATGGAGTCACACTGCCTGTCGACGGAGGAGCGCTGAACAGTTTCTGAACGCATCATGAAAATCACCAAAATAGAGACTTTCATTCTTCATGTTCCGGTGACCCGTGGAGATATTGCCGATAGCTCCCACCGCATTACTCACTGGGGTGCTCCGGGAGTGGCGATTCATACGGATTCGGGCTTAGTTGGTTATGGGTATAGCGGAACCCATGCTCATCTTCCGACAGATCGGCTCATCACGGATTGCATCGAAACAAGTTACGGTCCGCTCCTACTTGGCCAGGATCCGACGGAGGTCAGGGGATTGTGGCAGATGCTTTACGAGACAAGTGAAATTCTTTGGGTAGGCAGAGCGAGCATCCCTCATTTGGCACTTGGTGCGATTGATGTGGCTTTGTGGGACTTGAAAGCCAAGGCGACAGATCAACCTCTCTGGAAACTGTTAGGTGGAAGTGCACAGAAAATCAAAGCATACAACACTGATGCCGGGTGGCTCAATTGGCCGCTTGATCGCCTACTCAGCGATTGTAAGCGTTTAGTTGAAACCGAAGGTTATCAAGCAGTGAAAATTAAGTTGGGTTCTGACAACCCGATTGCGGATTTGAAACGAGTGGAAGCTACCCGACAAGCTCTGGGATCAGACGTCCGCATTATGGTGGACATCAATGGTCGATGGACTTTACCTCAAGCAATACAATATGGATCAAGGCTTGCAGACTTTGATGTCGCGTGGATAGAAGAGCCTATTCGATTTGATGATGTGCAAGGCCATCGTCGTCTTGCGAATACGATTCAAACTCCGCTGGCACTTGGAGAACAACTATACAGCAAAGATCATTTTCGAGAGTTCATTCACGCCGATGCTGTTCACTATGTTCAACCGGACGTTGCCCGCCTTGCGGGTGTCACCGAATGGTGGCAAGTCGCTGAACTCGCATATTGCTACTGCTTACCCGTAGTCCCTCACGTCGGTGACATGGGGCAAGTTCACATCCATTGCTGCATCGCCCACCCAGCTTGCGACCTGTTGGAGTTTATCCCGTGGCTGGTTCCATGGATGAAGTATCCTGTTAAAATTGAAGACGGCTATTACCAGGTTCCCGATGCTCCGGGTGCAGGCTCCGAACCCAGCGAGGAGGCACTCACGCGCATGAATAAAATTTGAGACAGCTAAAAAGTCAGATGTGAAGGTCTAGTCACAGAGTTTTTTCTGAACTTCGTAACGGATCGCCTGTTTTTTAGCGTCCTCATGATGGATTCGCTGTAGTGGACCCCATAGTGCCCAAAATTCTACTCTTTCTTTGTATGAAAAAAGGAATAAATCCTGTTCTGTTTTTACTTGTTTTCTCGCTTGTTTCTCAGTCAGCCCTGAACTCTGAAGAGTCAGATTTTGGGTTAGCGTTTTCAATCGATGCGAAACCTCTGGAGGGTGTTGTTCATGTTCAATCTGAAAAAGTGTCTGATGGCTTTATCTTTAGCCCTGAGATTGAAAATCGTAGTAACCAAGAAATCCATCTGAAAGAAATCCACGCTGTGGCGACCCTTGGTTTCAAAATCCCGAAAAACAGTCGATATATGGTTGGAAGCCACATCATGGCTTCAGAAATTTCTACACCTCTCTTCATGCAGCAGTATGAAAGTGGAAGTGAATCAGATCGGGTTTCCAGTTTCATGTATTTGCTAATCCGAATGAGTGAAAATGATTACAGGCTTTTCGGACTATTGAGCTGGAACATATTTCTTACTGAACTCTACATCGAAAACGGCGAAATTCATTTACTGGCAGATGGCGAAAATCGAGCGGTTCAAGTAGGAAAATCCATTCCATTTGAAAAGACCGTCTATCTACAATCACAAGATTGGCAGGATCTGTTGTTAAGATACTCCAGGCTGTTGGCTGAAAAACACAATGTATCCTTTCTTGATGAAAATTGGATCGGTTGGGGAACCTGGGACTACTACACAAAGTATTTTGGCTATGAAGATATCCTGGATAATATAGAGGGAGCGAAATCCTTCAATCATGAGTTTGGAGATTGGATCGAACTGATACAAGTCGATGGAAGTTGGTGGGTAGAAAGAGGAGACTATTTTGAAACGAATGATCGATTCCCTCCGATGAAAACCGTTATGGACAAAATCGCCTCAGAAGGATTTCGGAAGGGCATTCATTTTGATGGGTTTAGGGCATCTTCCCATTCAATGATTTTCCAAAAACACCCGGAGTATTTTGTCAAAAACGATGAGGATGAGAGTATTCGTTATTTCGACTACTCTCATCCAGGTGCTCGAGATTACATCAAGGAAGTGATTTCGAACGCGAAAAGTAATTGGGGAGCTGAATATTTCAAAATCGATTTTATGACGCAGGGTATGCTACCGAAAGGAGAAACGCACCTGCCCGTCACAAGGCTTGAACGCTTTCGACTGGGTCTTTCGGCAATGCGGGAAGCGATGGGTGATTCATACTTTTTAGCATGCAACGCACTATTCGGTTCAGTTTTGGGATATGTGGACGGTTGTAGGGTATCAAAAGATATTAAACCTCAGTATGATCGGACTCTTGAGAATGTAGTGCAGAGTTCCAGCACTTGGTTTACTCATAGCATTCTATTCGAAAACGATGTCGATTATTACATCATTCGTTCATCAGAGGATGAGGATCATAGCATTTCAAAATCCCCCGGCAAACATTCGACCATGGACTATCGTCAAAACAAGCTTTGGAGTGACTTCATCGTGATCACCGGAGGGTCGAGAATCAACAGTGATAAGATACCTACTCTCAAGCAGGAAAAGCTTCAAATGATGAGTAATGCCTTTTCGCAGCCGTTTTTTGATAGCTTCATTCCGATCGATTTTTGGGATAAATTCAGGACGAAAACGGACGCACCCCAGGTATTTTTAGCTAAAACTGATGAAGAGCAAATAGCGATAGGCCTTTTCAATTGGACCGATAAGGAGGATACGATCCAGTTGTTAGGATTCAGTAGTGGGGATATTTTCCTGAATATGGAGCATGGAGAGGAAATGACCCTCGAAAATGAGTTATTCGAGTTAGAGCTTTTCGGATATCAATCGGCGATCTTTTTCTACGAGGGAGCAATAAGTTTTGAGGAGCTAAGAAGAAATCTCCGCAGAAAAGAATGATTTTTATTAGTGCGTTCGGAAGAAAGATAAAGAGAGAAACTTCCAAAGAACATGTTTCTAAAGTTTTAGATATATTTGTAACGGAAAACACGAATTCAGGACGTCTGTGTTTTTGTCCAAGCAAGAGTTACTTCAAAAGAGATAAATCCAGATTTAAAAATCGACACGGCCAAAATGAAAACCCTTCTCATTATTTTCCCCTTCTTATGCATTTTGCAATCGACGATTGGGGGTCAGGATCTTGAGTTTTCGACTCCGGATGAACAAGGGATTTCAGAAAAACGGCTCGGGGTCATGCATCAATATGTTGAGGGCATTGTCGAAGACTATCCTCTTACTGGTGCTGTGACTCTAGTCGCCCGCAACGGAAAAATCGTCGATACCAAAGCTTTCGGATACAGAGATAAAATTCTGGGAATTCCGATGGAAGAGGACTCCATCTTCAGAATTCATTCGATGACAAAACTGGTCACTTCGGTCGCGGCTTTGATACTGATGGAAGAAGGGAAATTTCTTCTCACTGACCCAATCGAAAACCTGTTACCGGAGTTTAAAGATCCAGAGATTTTCGTGGCCAAAAATGATGATGGCATCTTTACAAAACCTGCAAAAAACAAAATCACCATTCTACATCTGCTGACACATACTGCCGGATTCCCCAGAGGTAGGTTTACCAAACATGAAATTGATAAACTGTATGAAGCGAGTCGATTTCATGAATCGAAAGACCTGGATGAATTGGCCAAAAAACTTGGCGATTTGCCCCTACAATTCGAGCCGGGAGAAAGATGGCATTACGGCACTTCCACTGAGGTGTTGACGACGCTGATACAGCGGGCAGCTGGGGTTCCTTTCGATCAGTTTGTGATGGATCGTATCATTCTACCGCTGAAAATGAATGATACTTTCTTTGTAGTTCCTGAAAACAAGCGAGATCGTTTGGTCAGTGTCTTCAATCAAGTTGATGGAGAGTTACAGTACGTTGTGCCTCGGGATGAAAATGGAGGGATGCGCAGGCCTTATCCTTCTGGTAGCGGAGGTCTGTATTCGACTGTAACGGATTATTATAAGTTTGCTCAAATGCTGCTCAATGGAGGTCATTACAATGGCGTTTCAATTCTTGGTAAAAAGACTGTCGAGTTAATGATGACTAACGCTCTCGGATTTACCTCAACAGGCAGGAGATCTGAAGGAAGTGCTGAGGGATTCGGACTCGGAGGAGCCGTAAAAATGGAGCACACTGCACACAACCGCATAACGAGTATTGGCACTTTTGGATGGGGTGGAGCAGCTACCACATGGTTTCGAATTGATCCTCAAGAGGAATTCATCGCCATGTTTTTTACCCAGCAATATCGCATGGCTTCAGAATTGATTCCATACTTCGCTAATACAGCCTGGCAATCCATCATCGAATGAAAACAAAGGATCTAATACCGATTGGAGATTTAATAGCTAAACAGGTAGCCGAACGTGTGAGCGTTTGGAAAATGCGCAACAAAATGATAACCAAATCTAACTCCTATTCGGCTACAAGACTCATGAGAAGCGATTGTTCAGTTTTTAAAACACAGTTTACTATAAAAATTTTACTCATGGTGTCCTTATTGTTGGGTGGCTGGATTTTTAGCTACTCCAAAAATGATCATCCAAACATCATTATCATCTATGCAGATGATGTCGGCTACGGAGATTTAGGGTGCTACGGTGCTCAATCAATCGATACACCCAATCTCGATTTACTAGCCAGGACAGGCATACGTTTTACATCTGCATATGCGACTTCGTCCACATGCACGCCTTCAAGATATTCTCTACTTACCGGAGAATATGCTTTTCGAAATCAAAAAGCTAAAATTCTCCCCGGCAACGCACCACTGATCATCGAGCTTGGTAAGAAAACGATCGCATCTATGCTCAGGAATGCAGGATATACGACCGGCCTTGTCGGCAAATGGCATTTGGGGCTTGGTCAACCCGGTGAGCAGTTGGACTGGAATGGAGAAATTAAGCCTGGGCCGATGGAGCTTGGATTTGATTACAGTTTTCACATGGCAGCGACCGGAGACAGGGTTCCCGCAGTGTATATCAAAAATGGGAGAATCCATAACCTTGATCAAAACGATCCTGTCGTTGTGAGTTATGAAGATCCAGTTGGTCAGGATCCCACAGGAACTTCCCATCCTTCAATGTTAAAAGTCCAGGCCGACCCTTTTCACTCAGGAACTATTGTGAATGGGGTGAGTCGTATCGGTTACATGAGCGGTGGATACTCTGCCAGGTGGACCGATGAAGAGATGGGAGACAAATTTTTAAATGAAGCTATTGGTTTCATACGCCGTTCTGCGAAGCAATCTCCGTTTTTTCTTTTTTATACGACACATGAAAATCATGTTCCGAGGATTCCACATCCCAGGTTTCGAGGGTCTACCTCTCTTGGAGTTCGAGGGGATGCGGTGGCGCAAATGGATTGGGGGATCGGACAAATCATTCAAGAGCTCAAGGATCTTGATATCAGAGAAAATACCTTGATCATTTTTTCCAGTGATAACGGCCCAGTTCTCTATGACGGTTATTATGACGGCGCTTGGGAGCAAAATGGGAACCACCATCCTTCGGGACCTTGGAAGGGTGGTAAATACAGCGTATGGGAGGGAGGTACACGTGTTCCATTCATCGTATCCTGGCCCTCTCAAATCGAGCCTGCCTTGTCTGATGCACTCATTTCTCAGGTAGACTTGTTCGCTACCTTTGCAGAGCTTGTTGATTCTGAAAATCAGGCCAATGCACCTATTGACAGTAAAAACTTACTCCAGGCATTGATGGGAAAAACGGATGCAGGCAGAGATCATGTGATTCAGCAAGGGATCCATCTAAAAGCCATCCGAAAAGGTGATTGGAAGTATATTCCCTCGGGAAAAATATCAAATCGCGGGAAGATCGGGATTAATTTACCCGTCACAATCCAACCTCCGGGTGCATTGCTTTTCCTGCCTGAAGATCCTAACGAGGAGAAAAATCTAGCACACTTATATCCGCGTAAAGTTAAAGAATTAGCTGAACTGTTGGAATCCGAAATAGCACTAAAGAACGGAATCAAATGACTTTTGAAGATCACTTTATGACTAATTGGAACTGTGATGCATGGGTTTTTTGCAATCAGAAACAACTCGACCTAAAAATTGACTATTTGGGAAGGATGAGAAGATTATGATTCAAAGCATGGCAACCCCAGAAATCGATTCATCCCATTGGTTTGAAACTGAGGTCAAACCACATGAACCCGCGCTCAGAGGATATTTGATGAATAAAGTTTCTGAGCGATCCGATGTGGATGATGTACTGCAAGAAACTTACAAACGCATCCTACAAGTTCAAAAAACAAGTAACATTGAATCGACTAGGGGATTGCTCTTTACCATTGCAAAAAATGCTACAAGCGATCTTTTTCGAAGAAAATTGACTTCTAAAACCTTCCCCGTCGCTGAGATTGAACAGCTCGGGGTTCTCGATTCAACGGAAACTTTCGAAACTGTCAGTCGGATTGATGAAGTAGAAGTATTGAAAGAAGCTATAAAAACTTTACCGAAACGTTGTCAGGCAGTATTCGTAATGAGGAAATTTGAGAATCTTTCGCACCGCGAGATAGCCTCAAGATTAAACATCGCTGAGCATACTGTCGAATCTCAGCTCACAAAAGGACTTCGAAGGTGTAGAAAGTATTTTGAAAAAAAGGGAATCATTTGACCTGAAAGGTAGCATTTTAAATGAAAGACCATATCCAGCGCAACAGCCGGAAGCACTTGAGAAGCCAAAAGACTGCGGATTCTTGGGTGGTGAAGTTCGATCGTGGTTTACATCCGGACGAAATAAAAGAATTTGATGATCAGTGCACTGAAGATCAGGAACTTGTAAAGAACTTTGAGAAATCCAAAAAAGCCTGGAAGATTTCAAATCAAATTCCTGAGGATTTTGCCAATGAAGTGTTAGCATCCTATGAAGGAACCCGTGCTCGACCCCAATTTAGGTGGAGAGAAATAGGTATCGCTGCATTACTCCTCCTTGGTGTTACTGGTGTCTGGATTGGCTATAAGTTAATCCCAACCCAGGAAAACCCCATACAAATCGCTGATGTAGGTCCCAGTACTCAGAGGTTAGAAGATGGTTCTATCGTTAGAATCAACAACAATTCTTCCATATCAGTTGAGTATTCCGAATTTTTAAGACAGGTGCATCTGCTCAAAGGGGAAGCCCATTTTATTGTAGAAAAAGATCCTTCCAGACCTTTTTTGGTTAAAGCCAATGGTCTTAAAGTAAGAGCTGTTGGTACGGCATTTAACGTGAGATTGGAACCTCGCAAGGTCGATGTTTTAGTCACCGAGGGAACTGTTGAAATAGATACGATTCAGAACCATAGAGAATCGATAGAGAATGTGGAATCTATTGATAGTTTGCCGGAACCAAACTTAGTTACTACAGGGCAGAGAGCCCAGATATCATTTGTTAAAAATAAACAATACTTGTCTATCGATGTTGCAGGTGCACCTACGGAAGAAGTAGAAAAGGTATTGGCTTGGCAAAGCCCTTTACTTACTTTGGGTGGAGGTACGCTTGAAGCAGTCGCGGAGAGTTTTCAGAAGAAAACCGGACTGAACCTCATTGTTGTTGATAAGAGCCTGAATAGCATGAGAATTGGAGGTAAGTTTCCCAGTGAAAATGTGAAAGGATTTCTTCATATTTTGGAAAAAAACTACGGTATAAAGTGGCACGAATTACCAAATGGAGATCTGGTAATTGGTGGTGAAAATGAGTGATTCTGTTGTTTCACAAACTTTGTAAAACTTCATAATCTTAGATAGATGATGAGGAACATGGGTGCCCTTAAATGATGCCTTGGCGATTTACCGTTGGTAATCAATCTGCTCAGCAGTTCCAGACAACTTCTAGAATCTGAAGATCTTTTGATTATACTTTGACTCAGTCAATCTGTGCAGTCCATGGATCTCGAACCGGTGTTTACTCAGTCCTGGTTTTGCGCCTGAAACAATGTTTCTGATTCTTCCTCAATAAATTAAACATTTTTGTAACGGAATCTACAATCATGGGCGTCTACAGTGCGCAAAACCACTGGTTATGTGTTGTCACCCTGAACATCACCTAAACGTCAAAAGTTCGATACTTAGCTTGAACTTTACGAACTCGACCTTACGGCATTCGTATGAGTATAATTCTTCAGAGATGATACCCCGATCTGCTATCTACCTCGCGTTAATCGCCAATGTTACATTCTTGCCGACATATGGTTATTCAGCGAGTCAGAGTCAGATCGATTTGAGTAACAAACGTGAAGTGGAAAAGCACTTTCAAATAGCTTCTGCTGATGCAGAAAATGCGCTTGAGGCTTTTTCCGAACTCATTGATCGCCCTCTTGTGTATCTCCTGGAACAAGTTGAGGGAATCCGGTTGAATGCTGCCTATGGGAAAATGCTTCCCTCGGAGGCCATTCGAAAAATGGTGGCAAATACTAGCCTTATGTTAGTTGAAGACGACGAGTCTGACACTTGGGTAATTAAGCGAAAACCTGAACACCCAACTTCTGAGACTGACAGTGGTTTACTGCAAAGTGAAAACCCAAAATCACAAGATAGTATGACAACCATTACAACTAAAAGAAAATCTGTGTTTTCCAGGTTAATGAGCGGGCTTGGTGCCTTATTGTTAGCTGGAGCATCAACCGCAGTCGCGCAGGATGATATGGAAGATGATGAGGACATTTTTACAATGTCCCCATTTGTAATCGACGTTTCAAATGACACCGGATACACGGCTCAAAGCACGCTTGCCGGAACGCGGATTGCCAGTTCCGTACGCGAACTCGGATCTTCAATCACAATCCTGACTGAGAAATTCCTGGAAGACACCGGTGCCACAGATGCACTCGAACTCTTACCCTACACCGGTAACACAGAGGTTGGGGGTGCCCTGGGAAACTTCTCTGCAGGTCAGGATGGAGCCGGGAGGTTCACAACTGAGGGCTCTCGACGAAACCCTCAAAATGGAAACCGCATCAGAGGACTCTCCAGGGCAGAACTCACACGCGACTATTTTGCAACAACCATTCCATTCGATGGCTATAATACCAGCCGAGTCACACTGAACCGAGGACCGAATTCTGTATTGTTTGGTATTGGTTCACCGGGAGGCGTCATCGATCATTCTTTGAATAAGGCCAATATCAACCAAGATCGCAACCAGGTGAAAATCCGTTTCGATCACAGAGGAAGCTACCGGGGAACGGTTGATTTTAATCGAACTCTTATTGAAGATCGTTTGGCAGTGAGAGTGAATGCTATGTATGATGAAAGAGTCTATAAGCAGGAGCCCGCAACTGAAGAGGATCAGCGGCTTTATGCTGCTTTTGAAGGGGTTCTCTTCAAAAATGAAAAAAGTGACTTTCTTGGCCAAACCCGTGTGCGAGGACATATCGAAGTTGGCGATATTTACCGCATTCCGGTTGATGTAATTCCTCCAATTGATGCATTCCGTTTTTGGTTTGATGGCTACACCGACATTGACTCTCTCCTGGCCGTTCCTGGAATCGATGTGGGTAACCTGGATCGAAACCTTCTTACTTCTGATCAGGCTTCCAACGGACGTTTTATTCCTCAAGTTACTCACAACAACATCACGGGCGTTGGACGCAACAACACGAAGACCCGGATCGCTAGCTTCATCAACATCCCACTTTATTATGAGAGTGGCAGCGCCACTGTACCCGGATGGAGCGACCCTGCGTTGGCAGGACTCTCTGGCGGAATGAGTCGTATGCGTTGGCCAGGCAGCTCAGGCCGTCCGCGCCAGGACTTTTACTTCTCAGGCAATGCGATTCGTGATCTAGTCGGTTTCACGGGATATTCACTGCAGAACAGGGAAATCTTCGACTATCACAATCATTTGTTTCAAGGCACATTGAATACCGTCGAGACAGCTTTTGATGTTCAGCAATTTACTATCGATCAAAGCCTCTGGGGTGGACGTGCGGGGGTTGAGTTGAGCTACAATCGTCAACGATCTGATCAGGAAGAGCGATTCCCGCTATCATCCGGGTTAGATAAAGAACTCTACATCGATATCTCTGAGTTTCTTTCCAATGATGTTCCGAATCCAAACCTAGGGCGGCCGGTTGTCCGCATCAACCATTTTGATTGGGACACTGTGGACCGTGAACAAGAAACAATCCGGGCAACGGCGTTCGTCGATGTCGATACCCGTGATTTCAGTGAAAACCTTGGTAAATGGTTGGGTCGACACACTTTGACCTTTCTCTATGAGCAGCGGGAGAATGATCTGAAAGAACTTCGGCGAAAATTCGCTTGGGAGAGCGACGAGGTCAACGTGCGTACAAATGAGTCATTCGGTTCCGGTATTCAATCAGGTCGACGCAGTGTAACTGGATTGATTTATGTAGGTCCTTCTGTTCTTGGTGCAAACAGCTTCAACGACGTCCGCATCACCGATCAAATCAATATTTCCTACCCGACCGCGGGCGAACGTCACACCGCTTTCTACTGGGACCACACGGCCAGAGAACGTAAGGTCGCCGAGTTCTATCCAATTGAGGTCGTCAACGAACTCAATCAACTCGAGCGTATTGAGCTCGAATCGCAAGCGTTTGCGTTGAAAAGCACCTTCCTCAATGATCATCTCGTGACAGTTCTTGCTTGGAGAAAGGATAGGGAGAAGGCATTTGAGGGCCTTACCCCGACAGGAGAGTTCACTGGGGAACTTCCCGAACGAAATTTCGACGGCACGATCAATAATGATATTATCCGATTGCAAGATGATCCCTCTTCAGACGTTGAAGATGAAACTCTTACCACAAGTATCGTCGGTTTCTTTCCTGAAAAATACCTGTTTGAGCTACCCTTCGGAATGGACCTGAGTTTTCATTACTATGAAGCTGAAAGCTTTCAGCCAGAAGGATTTGCACAAAACATTATTGGAGAACCCATCTCGGCTCCAACAGGTGAGACTACAGAGTATGGGTTCACCTTAGAATTGCTGGAGAGAAGGCTTTCCCTTCGATTCAACTGGTATGAGACGGCAATTGCCAATAACCGTACCAGCGTTCGAGGTACACTAAACAACTCAACAGGTAGGATTGGTGACTGGCTGAGGAACTTCAAGGGGGCTCAAGATCAGGGAATCCCATTTTCGGAACTGGGTGCAGATGCTGCTGCTAGTTCTTATGAAGAGATTTTAGATGTCATCATGAACCTGATTCCCGAGCCAACCAAAAGCTTGGTGAATTATCAGTTCGACGGGCCTAACGGGCAGCTTACCAGCAATGAGATCCCAGGACTGGGTTCCACTTTTGATTTCGTTTCAGAAGGTCTCGAAATCGAACTTGTGGGTTCAATCAAACCAAATTGGAGTATCGCACTCAATGTTGCACAGCAGGAAACCGTGCAGTCCAACACAGCGCCAGTTTATGGGGATATCGTTACTCAGATTGAAAGTAATATCATCTCAAGTGGTTTGGCAGATGTTCGGGATGCTCCAACGGTTGGTGTAGACACTACTTTCCTTGAAAGATACCAGAGTGTAGTCTCATTTCCTGTTAGAGCAGAACTCTCAAATGATGGACGGAAATCGCTGGAACAAAGAGAGTGGCGCGTCAACTTAGTCACTAACTATGATTTCCTAGATGGAGTTCTGAAAGGATTTGCTGTTGGAGGAGCACTTCGCTGGCAAGATGAGGCTGCCATCGGCTATCCACTCATTCTGAATGAAGGTGGTGATCAAATCCCCGATCTCGACAATCCTTACCTTGGCGATGACGAGTTGAACGGTGATATCTGGTTCTCCTACAGTCGCCCCATCATGGACGGTAAGGTCAATTGGAGAATTCAGCTTAACGTTCGTAACTTGATTCGTACGGATTCCGACATTCCGGTAGTAGTGAACCCTAATGGTGAGCTTACCGTCGTTCGAATTCCACCTGAACAGCAGGTGTTTATCACAAATACGTTCACCTTCTGATCCTACCAGCTGAAACTTTTGTGACCCATTCAGAAGGTTCACAAAGGTTTATATTTAACGGAAGAGCCTGGAGACTACCATCCGGGCTCTTTTTATCTTTTTGTCATCATGAAAAAAATCGAAATCAAAATCTGCCTACTCCTTTTTATCGCGTCTGCTAATTCTTGCATATTTTTAACGATGGCATCCGGTGAACTCCCCCGTGATGGATGGAAACGTCTCGAGATTTTGACGCTCAATCAAGAGCCCATTCGGTCAAGCTATTCGATCCACGACTCTTTAGAGGATGGAAGTAATGAAGTGATTTCGGATAACATTGTTTCCCTCAACGGTAAGTGGAAATTCAAGTGGATTGAACGTCCCTCAAATCGACCGATGGACTTCTACGATGACTCATTTGATGTTTCCAGTTGGTACGAGATTTCTGTGCCGTCCAACTGGCAAACCGAGGGCTATGGGAAACCTATCTATTTTAATAACGGATTTCCTTTCCTCACGCTGCAAGATCCAGAGATTGAACCCACCGTTGTGCCGGAGGATTACAATCCAATGGGACTCTATCGGAAAAATTTCAATGTTCCCTCCGACTGGGGTTCCAAAGCTGTCTTCATTCATTTCAAAGGAGTAGAAAGTGCCTTCAATCTATTTGTAAATGGAGTGCATGTGGGATATTCAGAAGACTCCTTCGTTGGTGCAGAATTTGATATAACGGATCATCTGCGAACGGGTGAAAACACCGTTGCCGTTGAGGTCTTCCGCTGGTCTATCGCGAGTTATCTCGAAGACCAGGATTTCTGGCGTTTGAGTGGAATCTTTAGAGATGTTGAACTCATTGTTCGACCTCAAACATACATTCGGGATTTTCACGTGTACTCTGAACCTGATGCAGATTTTGATGATTTCGATTTGGTCGTAGAAACTCGTATCCGTGATCTGACTGGCGACTGGGGAGTCGGATTTAGCTCAGAAGTATATCTTCTACCGTTGGGCGAAGCGATTGAGAGCGCGAAACCTTTGATCATTTTTGACGATTACGCACGCCACAACTATTCCCTGTTGTTGAAGGGTATTGAGAGCTATAGTACCCTAAGAGCCACTGTCGAGTCTCCCAGGCTCTGGTCCGCTGAAATCCCCAATCTCTACCGTGTCTATGTCGTTTTGAAAGACGCAGATGACGAAGTGCTGGAAGTTGTTTCTCATGATTTTGGATTCCGCCACGTGGAGGTCGCCGCTGGAAAGCTTCTCATCAATGGTCAGCCTGTTTTAATGAAAGGAGTGAATCGTCACGAGTTTGATCCGCGCGGAGGTCGAGCCGTGAGCAGGGAGAGGATGCTTCAGGATGTGTTGCTCATGAAACAACACAATATCAACACGGTTCGCACTGCCCACTACCCAAATGATCCTCACTTCTATGAACTTTGTGATCGCTATGGGCTTTATGTTGTCGATGAGGCGAATCTCGAAAGCGGAGGTTTCAGTTGGACTTTTGCCGGAAACAACCCGGAATGGCGAGATGCTGTGGTTCGTCGAATGACTAACATGGTCGAGCGAGACAAGAACCATGTGAGTATCTACGCATGGTCCCTTGGCAATGAGGCAGGAATGGGGAAGAACTTCGAGTTTATGAGAGCCGCAGCAGAGGTGATCGATTCAACTCGTATTGTTCAATATCTGGATAAAGAAGACTGGAATAACCCGGTCACAGATGTCATCGCGCCTATGTATCCTACTATCGATAAAATTCTCGAATACGCCAGCCAGGATGATCATCGACCTCTCATTATGTGTGAATATGCTCACTCGATGGGTAACAGTACTGGTAACATGAAAGAGTATTGGGAGGCCATTCGAAATCATCCCCGCCTGCAAGGCGGATACATCTGGGACTGGGTCGATCAGGGCTTGTATCGAACACTCGAAGATGGACATCAGGTTTTTGCTTATGGCGGAGATTTTGGAGATGAACCAAACAACAAAAATTTCTGCCTCAATGGTCTGATCATGGCTGACCGGACTGTTTACTCAAAGATTCTCGATGTTAAGAAGGCCTATCAAAACATCCACACTCGTCTGCTCGATCAAGCACAAGGAACTTTAGAAATACAAAACGAGTATTTCTTTAAGAGTCTGGAAGACTACCATTTGCTCTGGGAGATACAGGAGAATGGGAAAACAATCGAATCCGGAAAAATAGATTCACTCACAGTTGCGCCGGGTGATACTCAGGAAATCGTTATACCAGCGAATCTCGAAGTGGAAGCAAATGGAACTTTTAAAACGCTAACAGTTCATTATGTGACGGGGTTCGACCAAAACTATGCAGACGCAGGGCACTCAGTAGCAAGTGAGCAGTTTTTCATCAGTAGCCAAGATGGTTACATGCAATCTTCTCAAAAAAAAGGTGCTATTTTACGTTTCGAGAGCAGTCCTGAAAACATCAGGGTTGTAGGGGATCATTTTGAAATGAATTTCAGTGCGAAGGAAGCTGAGATTTCGTCTTTAAGCTACGATGGCGAAATGATCTTTAATTCAAAGATGGGAGGTTATTTTGGTCCCAGGCTCAACTTCTACAGAGCACCGACTGACAATGATAGAAACTTCTTCAATACATGGGACGGACTCGATCATTGGAATAAACTTGGGCTCGACGCGCTTCAAATTCAGGATGCTTCCCTTGATTTGATCGAGCAGTCCAATGGCCGTGTAAAGCTACTTGCGGAACACACTTATCAGATTGGAGCCGAAGGCGGTGATGTTTCGCATCGCGTACACTACACCATTTACAAGACGGGCGAAATTGAAATGGACCACGAGGTGTCAGTTTCTGATTCAGTCCCTGTGCTCCCAATGGTTGGGATTCAAATGACTATTTCCCCTGAGTTCAATCAGGTGCAGTGGCTGGGTCGGGGACCTCACGAAAATTATCCTGATCGTCAGGAATCTGCGTTTTTCGGAGCTTACACCAGCACAGTTGATGCCATGTATGAGCCATACATTCGACCACAGGATTATGGAAATCGTGGACAGACTAAGTTCCTTGAACTTCGGTCGGACAGTGGTCGAGGCATTCGTTTCGACGCTAAAGATTTCATGTCATTCTCCCTGAAAAGGCATTCGGCTGAACAGCTAGCCAACACAACTCATTATTTCTTACTTGAGAAAGAGGATGTGCTCTACGTAAACCTCAGTCATGCGCAACTGGGAATCGGTAACAGCAGTTGTGGACCCGAAGCCCTTGAAAAATATGTTATCCAACCCAGGGACTTTGCGTTTTCGTTTAAAGTTAGTCCGCTGGAGTGAAGCAAAACGCCATTGTCTGGCAGAGCTCAATGAACCCAAATAAACAGGCTTGATTTTAGGTTCCACAATCGTAGCGAAACGTGCTCCTTTATCGAGGGGTCTGGGAATCATGCTGGATCCCTTTTTGATAAACACTTTATACCATTAGTTTTTTGATGACTGAACAGGTAGCCGAACGCGTAAGCGTTTGGAAAATGTGTAACATTTTAAAAACCAAATCGTTACCGATTCGGCTACAAAACTCATATCAAAGTAAGTGTTCAGTTTGAATAGACCCTTTGGTATCAATCGATCTCAAGTTGCTCCGACTCGATAAGCCAGTCAATGGATTCTTTCATTTCATCCAGCGAATTGTAATTCGGAGTAAACCCGAGCACTTTCCTCGACTTCTCGGACTGATCTGGAGACTAAATAGCTTCCAATATGAGCACTTCCTCCGATAGCAACAATCGATTCTTTATTTGTAGACATCGTTTCAACACCTTTCGAAGAAGATTAGTCAGTATTTAAGGGGGTCTTGCTTATACATGTTATACATGACGTCAGTAGAAAAGATACCCCAAAGAGGAAAGAAAATGGAAACCAAACAATTTGCTTTCGCGGATGGTCAACTCACACAGGTCATTAGTGAATCTATTTTGGGGTCGTCGAGGGGTTCCATGTTCCCAATGGATCAAATATGGGAGGTTTCATTTCTGAGGACCAATTTTCCAGTAAATTTTCTAAATTTTCGGATTTAAGTTTATGTTCGGTAAGTAGATTGTATTGTTCACCTACGTCGTCGTTCAAATCATAAAGTTCCGTTTGGTTTTCGATTCTTATCCATTTGGAATCTCCTTTTCTGACAGCTGCTGTTTGTCGACCCACTCTTTCCCAGAATAGTACCGGATGAGGCGCATTAGATTTTTTTCCATTGAGATATGGGATCAGATTGACTCCATCGAGAGGCCGATCTGGATGAATTTTTGCGTCAGTGACGGCAGCCATCGTGCCTAAGATGTCCAATGAACTAACCGGGAAATCATAGTCTATCCCAGATGGAATAGCTCCGGTCCATCGGAATGCAAAAGGAACTCTGATACCGCCTTCGTAAATATTTCCCTTGTAGCCTCTCAGTGGATAATTTGATGCCGAATTTTTTGTCACTGCACCTCCATTGTCAGACAGGAAGAACACCAAAGTTTTTTCATTTAGTTTACATTTATCGAGTGTATCCAACAACCTTCCTACTCCATCATCGATGGAACTCACCATGGCCGCATAAATTCTCCTTCTCTCATCCTTAATGTGCGTAAATCTTTTGAGATACTTTTCTGTAGCCTGCATGGGTGTGTGGGGAGCGTTGTAGGACAAAAAGAGAAAAAATGGGTTTTTCCGATTCCGAACAACAAAATCGACAGCTTCCGACGAAAGCTCATCTGTTAAATACTCATCGATCTCAACTCTCTCTTCATTTCTCAAAAGCTTGGTACGATACCAATCTCCCGCTCTATCAACCGATTCGATGTCAGGAACGGTTAGATTTTCTGGGAAATAATCATGCCCTCCAGAGACGAACCCGAAGAATTCATCAAATCCCTGAACATTGGGACGAAATTTGGGATGTGTTCCCAAGTGCCATTTTCCAATGATCCCCGAATGGTATCCCAATGGCGCCAATACCTCCGCGATGTTGTCTTCTTCAACTGGTAATCCCGCATTTTCGTCAAATGGATTGATGGTAGGATTGATGCGAAATCCAAATCTCCCTTGATATCTCCCTGTGATCAACCCGGCTCGACTGGGACCACACACTGGATTGGTTACATACCCATTCGTAAATCGGACTCCTTCATGAGCAATTCGGTCCATGTTGGGAGTGGGGATTTCCTTACTACCATTGAAACCTACATCATGATATCCTTGGTCATCCGTCAGAATAATGATCAAATTAGGCAGCTTTTCTTCTACCTCAGTTGCTAAAACACCGAGCGACAAGCATATGCTCAAGACTGAGAGATTTATTCTCATGACAACATGACTGGCTAATTGAATCATAACACCTAAACGGATTGGTTTTTGTAGGTTTATTTGAAATTGTTTACTAATTTCACTTCTGATGGATTTGCTCCGTCAAATGCGACAAATGGATTTTCCACTTCGAATAGATCGCAGTTTTCGATAACGATTCTCCGACTTTCCTCACCCTCTACAGACAGTAAAGTTTCGATCGGCTCGATATAGCGAAAATCTGAAAATCGTATGTTGGAACATCCAACCATTCGAAACAAAGGCATATCACCTTCAGGAAGATCAGCCTGAATGTTTTTCAGAGAGGAATCATACACATTGTCGAACAATATTGCCGGGCGAGAATCCGGATTCCTCAACAACAACTTCATGTTTTCAAAATGAATTCCTCTTGCATGCCTAACGTAAAATCCGTGAGCAGGAAGATGATCACCATACATCCTGTTTTCAGGATAACCTTCGTCGTTTTCGATGACATTTTTGTTTGTGTGTTCTTCGGTAGCGGTGCCTTTGCTGTTGAATATTACGTCTCTGATCATGACATTCTCAACAAAAGCGTCTTTGATACCGGTTATTGAACTTGTGATCCAACTTTCGTTTTCAGCGATGATGTTGCTGATGATCACATTTCTGAGACTCCCGATTCCGTCTCGATTTCCCAATCGAATGAAAATGGGAGTTTGAATCCCTCGCATGGTGATATTGGAAATCGTCACCTGATCCATGAACCCACCATCAACAACTTCAAGTGCTAGCCCGGAAATTCCAGTAGGTTGATGGGTAATTCCATTTAACCGCTCATACCAGGGCCGGGCCACATGATCTTTATCAGGAGCAGTGATGACACAATTGGTGATGGTAATGTTCCGGAAACCAACTGCACTCCATGTTCCGAATTTGATCACGTTGCAACTGCTGGCAATTCTACAATTGCTAATCGTAACGTTCTCAACCACGTAACCTTTGTTCCAACTTTTGAAGCAGATAGCATCGTCCTCACAATCAATGATACTATTCGTAATGACGACGTTGCTCGAATCGATATCGATGCCATCGTTGTTTGTATTCACGTGCGAATAGATGTTGATATTATCGATCGTAATCCACTCGGATCTTTTTAAGCGAATACCCCACCTGGGTTGATCCCGCAGCTTTATCCCAGTAATCCTGATATGTTTCGAATCTTCGACCAGGATCATCTCCGGCCTTGCGACTTTGATCTCACGACCGCGATTATTGAAATTCGCATGCCATCCTTGTCCATTGATCATTCCGTTGCCACTAATTGTGACATTTTCAACACTTTTGAGAATGATGACTGCACCTGAGAAATCTTCCGGATTGTTGGTGCTAGCAAGAATAATAGCATTCTGTTTTAGGTGTAAATCTACGTTACTTTTCAGGAATAAGGACCCCGTCAGGTATTTGCCTGCAGGGACGATCACCTGTCCACCTCCGGTATCGTGGCATCGATCAATTGCTTCTTGCAGCTGCAATGTGGTGTTAGTTTCTCCAGAAGCAATTGCACCAAATTCCATAACATTAACATCTTCGGCGCAAAGTTGAGAAAGTAGAACTCCAGCGAATACGAGCAGAATGGCAGTGATTTTTCGGAAAATTGCAAATGTGAGCATGGGCAACAAAAGTTGTGGTTTAAGATTGCGACATCTACGACGCTCACGAACAATCTTTCCGGTACGCAAGAATGGTAACGGACTCAAAATTTTTGAATCGGGACCTATCTAAATGCTCTCAAAATTCTAGTTCGTCGTTTCGTTTTTCCGTAATGAACAGTCATGGAATCTTTGAGATAAGCGGTTTGTATTGATTAAAAATACATCCACCTTTTCAGGGTTTGTTCTATACCGAAAATCCCGATTGGCATAAGCGTAGTCTACGCATCTTAGGATGAAAGAGGATCAAGTTCGATGATCTCATATTCTCGCCTGAATGGTTTCTTTTGCATTACCATCAAGTCTGCCCGCAAGTCTGATATCTGATACGAAAGCAAAAGTGATTGGCTCCTCATTGTTTTTGGAGCAGGCCTAAAGGTTCGAAATTCATTGTA
>JAKSBQ010000324.1 GCA_022361075.1 Opitutales bacterium
CGCTTCGGATTTGTCGTTGAAAGAAATGGGTGTCGGATCACACCAATCTCTCCTCCTGCTTCTCCTTGCCATCGCTGGCACGGTCCACATGCAGCAGGTTCTCGAGAATGGACAGGTGGCCCGAATCATGGTGGGACAACTCGAGTTCGGGTATTTCGTGTTCGTGCTGGACGAGACGGAGACTGTGGATGTCCACCTTGAGTATGGACTGCTGGAAGAAGTCGACCTCTATCTCAGAAGAGATGCACCACCAACGGAGTTGGTCTATGATCTGCTCTACACCGATCCAAGAGGCACGACGAGGATTTCGGGCTTGGAAGCAGGCAATTGGTCCTTGGGTGTCTTCGGAGCTGACTGCCTTTTCGGCTGCAGTATTGAAGTGACTGTAACCTGGGTGCGAATCGCGCTATCCCTGACTGTTCTGACATCCTGCATTCTAAAGGACTTCACTGCCTTCCAATACCTCTGGGAAATCGTGGTTGGCGTTGGAGTTCTTGCATGTGTACTCTGTTGCTGTTGCTGTGCCTTATACTATGCCAAAGGCGTCTTACAGAACTGAAGTCGGTGATGGCTGTTGTTGGTTTGCTGTAAAAAGCAACTCATTCGAGTCCACCATTCTGTCGACTCTTCTGGCTGTGTTCCAAATATGTCAAATTATTCCATGATAGGCATGATCCACGATGACCATGTACCTCAATACTCGAGTATTCTGTCGTTGCATCTGACAAGGTGATAGAGGTGGAGAGCACAACCATATAACTCCCTGTCGCTGTGAATAAAACGAAGACAGTGACTGTGGCAGTTGTATACCCTGGACTCACCTCACTAGCATAGCGGCCACCAGTGGCAGGGGGTGGCATGGCGAACCTTCCAATAGTATACTGGGCAGGGATGTGGTCGTGATAACAGCCTTCCATTCGTCCAGTAATCTTCATGCAATTAGTTTGGTTCTGGCTGTAGCTTGAAGGTCGAGGTGAGTCATGAGAAGGGAGAGTGTGAGTGATTGACTGAAGTGGCCAGCTTGATCAATTACATTATGCACACCACTCCTACTGCAAGCCTTCACCTTGAAGCTAGATTCCAGGATGGAGAGATGCCATGGATAATCACCTCTGACAGCTTGGACAGTTTCCCGGTATGATTCGGAATGGTTGTGGAATAAAAGTCAGAATGGTTTTAATAGAATGGCTCTCCACTCTCACAGCCATTCTGAATACGTTCCAATACCTGGTCATGATTCAATTTCAAGAACCGTTCTTCTTATCATTCCAGCGCCATTCCACCAACCATTCCAAAAGGCAGTTACAATTGGTAATTTTTTGCCTGACCTTGGGAATGATAAGGAGAATCGCCGCAGGAAAGGGTGTCAATTGTAGCGACATTGTTGCTGCCAGGCTTCCTGCTGGTCAGGACACTAAGCAATCATGTTTTCTTGTATCAGACAACTGCGTTGTTTATTCGTCATTGCCGCCTGCACTGCAGGCCAGCTCCACTTCAGACCGTCTGCTGAGAGATATTGCTTGAATGCCCATAAACTTCGTTCTCGTGTGTGTAACTGCTGGGTTTCTTATAGACTTCGCCTTCCATGTAGTTCCTTATGAAGGTGGCCTTGCCGCTCCAGTGACTCGAATCATACCACGAGTGCATATCATCCTTATAGAGTGGCCTAAACTTCTTGTGATTGCCACGAGGGCGTGTAGCATTCTTTGCATCCCAAAACTGAGCAAAACCATCAGCAATTGTGGCGTTATAGTATCCGTACGCTTTTGTCTTTTTGATGCTTTGGACCAGTGCTGTGTGAACTGCGAAATACATGTCAACACTTGTTTATAACACCTCTAACAACGCGTGGAATCTGTGTCAATCAGTAAGTCACAGTCGCTGCAGCAAGCACATACATCAGCCGCAACAAGCATATGATCAAGTTCTTGCAGCTTGGCACCAGTAAGCAGTTCGCGCACTTTGTGTTCCACCTGCTGACACACCATATTGTTTTCGTGATCATCAGTAGTCACCACAGCCTCATACTTGTGCAACACGGCATCACAGGCTGTGCGAATCGAGGTCTGAATTGCAAGGTTAGTGCGCAACAACCTATGAGAGCATACCCTATGAGCTTTAAAGAACTTAAGTGATACTTGCAAGCTTAGATGCCTTCCGTAAATGGTCCCTTTGTCA
>JAKSBQ010000307.1 GCA_022361075.1 Opitutales bacterium
ACCGAGGTCCGAAAACCCCAGATCATCTGCCATGATGATGATGAAATTAGGCCTCTCGTCCTCCTCCGATGCCATCAGGTAATTTTCTACCGAATGACACAAGGCGAAGAATATAATGAAAGAATAACGCTTCAGATTTTTCATTGGGGTTTAAGGAGACATATCGCGTCTCCTAACCCCAAATGACGGGCGGCATTTGAAACTTAGCAATTAATGTAGAAGCACCCTACTCTTTCACCAAGATTCGAATCTGGTCCACGAGGGTGGTAGCGTTGAAGTTGAAATAGATCGATCGCCTGTCCTCACTCAGACTCACAACGTCGTGCGCCAACCGGTAATATCCGAAATCCACCACATCCTCACTTTCGAGTCCACGGCTTCCCACCCCATAATTGTGTCCATATTCAAGATTCTCCACAGCAAATAGTGAATCGCTGGCGATTAATTTAGCGTGCATGCATATGATACCTACAATCTCGTTTTCAAAACGGATTTGTCCACTCACTCGATTCAACCACTCATCTCCTCCTTTGACGGGATTGAAGAACAACAGAAAACTGCTAACATACTGGCCTTCACTGAGAATGCCTACTTCAGCGTTCTCTGGCCACTGTTCACCCCCGGATACAAGGTCCAAATCCACTCGCTCATCCACAAAAACACCTTGCTCTTCTGGCATGAGATGAACGTCAGCATTACTCTGAATTTCCACCAGCGGTTGCTCTACCGGCCCGGGAGGCATCAGCCTCACAAGAGGAGAATACTGATCAATCCCCAATGTAAGCGGCCATAGGTCATTGAAGTTCTCCGCATTAGTGGAAAGCTCTTCGTCCTCGAACGCGAATTTACCAATCGCCTTCAAGGTCTTCCCCTCCGAGAGAGTAAACTCCTCGGTGGATTTCACGTCTTTTTTCACCTCAACAGCACCCTCAAAAACCGATATCGATGATTCACTATTCGAGTCCACTCTGAGCCCAAATGCAGTACCAAGATCCCTGATGTTCATCGAATCCGTTGAGACTTTTAACGATGCTTCTTCCTTTGAAAGTCTGGCGGTCATTTTCCCGAAGAAAAGTTGCATCTGCTCAGGAGAATCAAACTGGAACTGCGTGGGCGCAGCGATGCTCACGACGGCTCCTTTTTTAGTGTTCATCCTCAGAAACCCAGACTTAAGGAAGTAGGTCTCGTCGAAAAACCGCCCGTTTTTGGGTTTGGCAAACGCGTCGTCCCAAACCAATTGCGATTCGTAAGTCAAACTCGCAACCGACCGTTTATCATCCAAATTCCATTCGATTCCGTACCAGGAAAGAATTCCTAAACTCAAAATCAAAGCAGCAGCGATCCCTACTTTGCCAACCAAGCTTTGGAAAATGGTAAACCTACTCCGTTCCTCTGCTTTTCGGTGAGCAAACCCCGAAGCTTTAGCTCCGTCAGCGCCCAAAGCTTCTTCCTCTCCCCATTGAAACAATAGAGCATCGATATCCGCTGTTTTCGAAAACAAGTCTCTCGCCACTTCAGAGGTCCTCAAAAGATTCTCCAACTCAGTCTTTTGGTCAGCGGTAATCGTACCATCCAAATAAGCGTCAACGAGTATCTGAATATCTTTATTTTTCATTTTCCCGCCAAACCTTTCTGGGAGAAAGAATCCTCCATTTCGTGCTTTAAAATACATTCCTTAAGGGCAATCCGTGCCCTCGACAAGGTCACATTAATGGCATTTACCGACCATTTCATAATCTGAGCGATCGCAGGAGGTTTCATCGCATCCATGTATCGCAATACAACCGCCTGGCGCGAAGTTGGAGAAAGCTTGAGTATGCATGACTTCAGTTGAGAGAGCCTATCACTGTTGTCTGCCAATTCATTCTCTTTGGGCATCAACAGCTCAAGTACATCTTCCGCAAAAGCGACCTCTCGAACTGCCGGCCTTCGCGAAGCTTCCAAAATCTTTAGCCGGCCAATCGCATAAACCCAGGCTCTAAAATTACTACCTTTTTCAAATTGATCAGCCTTCTTGTAGACGGTAAGGAAGGTCTCTTGCACCACATCATTGGTCAGATCCAGATCTCGAATCATGGTGTAGACCCAAGCTCTCAACTCCGACATGTGTTGCAAGAATAGTCTCTGCACCAACTCCACCTGTTCCTCATTTTTGACCATCATTCTCTCTTTCATTTCGGCGAAAGCCGACTCTCCTAAGAGGTGATGTTCGTCAGGTTCCATTAATTAGGTGAATTTCGAAAAATTATCAAAAAAAGCATGCGCTGCAACCCATTCCAACACGAATAGTCCGGACCACGCTTACCGGAATATCACCTTGACTTTTACAAGTTATTCACATGATATTTACAACGCTTTTTACTTTCTTTGAGTTCACCAGACTGTCTGTGATGGGACGGATTAGGTGTTGCTCTTCTTAAATCGTTGCTGCATGACAAAATTTGTTAAATTGAGCCAGGCGTTTGCGCTAGCTTTAACTTCCTTTCAACTTTCAGCTTTCGAGCTAGATTGGGACCAAGTAGATTGGTCAGCTGGCGCGACCTCTCAAACATTTACAAACGTCAACAGTTCGGGCATCGACATTACGATTTCCACTGTTTTGAGCAACGATTGGTACTACCATAGCAGCAATGGAAGCGGATACTGGGCCCGAAGCAATTTTATCGGCGATGCACCGGACGACGATCAAACATTTGGAGGAGACTGGGCCGCGCAAAATGGGGAATCGCTCTACCTGGGAGTGAACTTCGCTACTGATGATCCCACGCGAAGCTATCTAGATGTGACGGTCTCCTTTTCCCAATCGGTAACTGGAACTAGTTTTCAACTTTTCGACGTAGATCGCTATTACGGTGAATATTACGGCGGGTACGAGTACGGCTACCAGTTTGAGGATGTCATTTTCCAAATCGAAGGATCTAACGGTGGGTCTGCTGCAACCACAACCGTGACTTACGACGATTCTAAGATCGATCAGGGTACGATGAACAGCTCTACCGCCTATTTTGGGGACACCCGCAGAAATTCGATAGACGATCAAAACGACAATCCGGCTTCTGTACTTACCATCGGGTGGAACGATCCAATTGACCAGTTTTCATTTCGTTACGCTTCGGGCCCCTTGGCAGCAGCCGACCCTGGCAATCAAGCAATCGGATTATCCAACATCGGATTTTACGAATATTCTGCAGTGCCGGAACCTTCGACCTACCTCTCAGGAGGGCTAATAATTTTAGTGCTTGCAGGGATGGCTGTTAGAAAGAGATTTAGACGTCAACAAACGAGCTGAGGTAACGACCCACAACGTGCCGGGTAAAGTGGAAGTGTTGGTGACACCCGCTTCTTTAGAGTTTGAAATTGGGGATAGTTAAAGCTAATTCTTAGGATAAGCCCATAGCTTCTAAACCCACCCCCAAAAAATGAATTCTAAATACTTCGTCAGGTTCTTTGTAGTCACCTTTTTTTGCTGCGCATTCAGCGGATTTGCCGTTTTCTCCAATGATTTTATTTCGGTAAAAGAAATTGATGATAAATGGTGGCTTACCAAAGCAGAAAAAGGTCCTTTTGTAACTCTGGGAATCAATCATGTGGAGCCACAGTTGATGATTGGCCCCCACAACATTGAAAACACCTACCAGATTTATGGGGCGGATTTCACTTACTGGCATCAACAGTTCAACCCACATGGCTCTGCTGCTAAGAGCTGGTTGACCGAAGTAAAATCGAACTTCACGCGATGGGGTTTTGACGCATTTGGATATCACACTCCTGTCCCCTATGACTTAATCGACGACTTTCACTACATCGCGTTGATTCGAGCCGCTCCTGTAGAGGTATACTGCCCTAATCAGGTGATTCCTGACGTATTTTCCAAAACCTTTCATCAACAAGTCGACAAAGCTGTCGCAGTCGTAACAAAAGCGCACGCGAATTCACCTAATTTGTTAGGATACGCTTTTAGTGACGTGCCATTTTGGCATTTTGATGAAAAAAATAAGCAAAACCCGTGGGTAACCGAAATTCTGTCGTTGGGATCACAAAGCGCTGGGAAAAAAACTTGGATCGAGGTGTTAAAACAACATTACCAAGGGGCGTCAGAAGCGGGCGCAACTTACGGAATCGAGGTCAGTAGTTGGGAGGAGTTGTTAGTCGTGAAAGACTGGTCGGCTAACAAAATTCAGGAATTTGCAATGCGCGACAGGGAAGCATTTCTCCTGAAAATCATCGAAGAGTGGTGTAAGACTCACCACGACGCTGTTAGAAAATATGACAAACACCATCTCATTTTAGGAGACAAACTATGGGAAAAAACTCACTCAAAGGCATGGGAGATAATAGCCAAATACTACGACGTCATCTATATTCAGTGGTATGCTGATTTTGAGACCCAAAAAGATCTCCTCATACATATCCATGAAGCCACGGGGAAGCCTATTTTAATGGGAGATTCATCATTTTCAGTGGTAAAACCCTATCAGGATGGTGCAAAGGGAGTAAAGGTCGCTTCCCAGGATGCCGTAGGCGACGCCTATTATGATTATCTGAAATCTGTAATGGGATTACCCTTTGTTGTGGGATGGCACTACTGCGGCTACATGGAGGGACACAGGGGAATGAACTCACCTGATTGCTGCGAAGACATACAGTCTGGCTTTCTGGATCCCTGGGGAAATCCCTTTGAATATACTCTTCAAAAGGTGACTGAAGCGAACCGCCTGGCGAACCAATGGCACGCAAACGCAAGGTAACACATACACAAACATGGAAGGTTCTCCCTTATTAAGGTTTCCCCGTATCAAACCGAAAAAGCTCCCTCTGATGAAGGAGCTTTTTCAAATTTTGAAGTTTCTGAAGGATTGAGAATTACTTCTTCTCGTCTTCGTCAACTACTTCAAAGTCAGCATCAACGACGTTATCATCCGCTGCCTTGGCTTTCTTTTCTTCACCTGAAGGTTGTTCAGATTGCTCTGCTCCTCCAGCAGCTTCTTCAGCACCAGCGGCAGCTTCACCTTGAGCCGCCTGGGCAGCAGCGTAAAGCTCTTGCCCCATCTCTTGCAGCAAGGATGAAACTTTTTCCTTAGCTTCGGTAAGCTCTTCGACAGAAGCGTCTTGGTTTTCCAAAACCTTTTTTGCAGCAGTCAGGGCTTCAGTGAGTGGAGCCTTCTTGTCTTCCGGAAACTTGTCACCAATTTCGCTGAGTTGCTTCTCGGTCTGGTAGACGATCCCGTCCAGTTCGTTGCGAGTTTCGATAAGTTCCTTTTTCTTCTTATCTTCCTCTGCATGAAGCTCGGCGTCCTTCTTGAGGTTTTCGACTTCCTCTTCACTCAGCCCTGAAGAGCCAGTGATCGTAATCTTCTGATCCTTTCCAGTACCAAGATCCTTAGCCGTTACGTGCAAAATACCATTCGCATCGATATCAAAGGTTACCTCGATTTGAGGGACACCTCTCGGAGCGCTCGGGATGCCGTCCAGACGGAAATTACCCAAAACCTTATTGTCAGCCGCCATCGAACGCTCACCCTGCAACACTTTGATGTCCACAGCTGTCTGTCCGTCTGCGTAAGTCGAGAAAACCTGACTCTTCTTGGTAGGGATTGTGGTGTTACGATCAATCATTGGCGTGGAAACGCCACCTGCGGTTTCAATACCAAGAGTGAGTGGAGTCACATCCAACAACAATACATCACGAACGTCGCCTGTAAGAACCGCACCTTGAATCGCAGCTCCGATCGCCACTACTTCGTCAGGATTTACCCCTTGGTGAGGATCTTTTCCTGTAAGGCCTTTGGCAACTTCGACCACTTTGGGTGCACGAGTCATACCACCGACAAGCACAAGCTCATCCACTTCGCTTTCACTTACTCCCGCATCCTTCAGACATGCTTTAAAAGGAGTAACCGTGCGCTGGTAAAGCTCATCACAGATTTGCTCCAACTTCGAACGGCTCAAAGTCACATTCAAGTGTTTTGGTCCACTGGAGTCAGCAGTGATAAAGGGTAAGTTGATGTCCGTGGATTGTGAAGACGACAACGCGATCTTCGCCTTTTCCGCTTCCTCCTTCAGGCGTTGAAGCGCCATCGGATCATTCCTCAGGTCAATGCCCTGCTCTTGCTTAAAACCTTCAACCAACCAATCGATCAGTTTACTGTCCCAGTTGTCGCCACCGAGGTGGGTATCACCGTTGGTTGCCTTCACTTCAAATACTCCGTCACCGATCTCAAGGATGGAGATGTCAAAAGTTCCACCGCCAAGGTCATAAACCGCGATCATCTGGTCGTTCTTCTTGTCCAGACCGTAGGCGAGAGATGCAGCGGTTGGTTCGTTGATGATACGCTCAACAGTAAATCCCGCGATGGTGCCTGCGTCTTTAGTCGCTTGGCGTTGCGCATCGTTAAAGTATGCGGGAACGGTGATCACTGCGCGATCTACTGGTTCTCCAAGATAAGCTTCGGCATCTGCCTTTAGTTTCCCGAGTAGGAATGCTGAAATCTGCTGCGGTGCAAACTGCTCTTGTTTTCCTTCAACCTCACATTCGATGTAGGCGTCCCCGTTCTTACCTTCAACAATGTCGTAAGGTAGTGATGCAGCTTCCTCCTGCACCTCAGTGTGCTTACGACCGATCAGACGTTTAGCAGAAAAAATCGTGTTGCTGGGATTAGTCACTGCCTGACGCTTTGCGGCCTGGCCTACCAATCGCTCCCCATTTTTAGCAAATGCAACAATCGATGGTGTCGTCCGTGCACCCTCCGAATTCGGGATCACGACAGGCTCTCCGCCTTCCATCACCGCCATGCATGAATTTGTTGTACCTAAATCAATTCCAATTACTTTGCTCACGGCGATACATAGGCAGATAGTGTGCCAACACCCGATGAGAGGCATTTAACCGTTCTGTATCAGCAACTTAGGGTCATAAATCCATCAAAACCGATTGAAATTGAACTTAAAATTGTGTCAATCCGACGCAGATCGTGTCACACTTCCAAAAATGGAGCGCGCACCGTGCACGACTCAGTCCCCACTTGCAATTTTTCTTCAATTCAGCCAACGAATAATCATTCGTCATTTTACATGCCTCCCAAAAAAAAGAAAAAAATTGATTATGAAGCGCTGAGGTCTTCCCACATGAAGATCCCGCAGATGAAGGTGGATATCGCCCGTGGCCTTCTTGACATCGGAATCAAGGAGAGTTTTGAGCTCATTGGTCGTGCACCTGAGGTGATTTTGGAGGAAATGCTTAGAAAACAACCTGCGCTCCGAACAATACCAGACATCAAGGAGCGCGTTTCACTTGCAATCTATTTTGTGGAAAACGAGGAACGCGAACCCCACAAACTGAAACTCTCATACTGGTCGAGCCTCTAATCTCGGAACAATTTACCTAAAAATGGATAAAAGTCGGGCTACGATTTGAAGAATCATATCCTTCGTTTTTACTTCCCTCATGCAGCGAATTGAAATTCCGGAAACGATACCAGCGATGATGTTGTCTGAAACGGTTTTTTTTCCGCAATCGATACTACCCCTCTACATCTTTGAGCACCATTACCGAAAAATGCTGCAACAGGTTGTTGAAGGAGACCGCATGTTCACAATCGTGAGCCCCGCAAACGAACGTTCGTCAGACCCTCTTCTGGCTCAAACTCCAGAAATTGTCACAGTCGGCTTCGTCAAAGCCTGTCAGACCTACGAAGACGGAACCTCCACCGTGCTTCTTGAAGGTATTGTCAGGGCAAGGGTTGAGGAATATGTTAGGCATTTCCCTTATCCGGTTCTAAGGGTCACCTCTCTTGAAGACTATCCCCATGATGGAGATAAACTCTTTTCCCTCAAATCCAAAACACTTCAGCTGATTGAGTCTATTCACCATCAAGGTGGTGAGGTCTCCGAAGACTTGATTCACCACCTAAAACAGATCGATCTTCCCGAGCATTTTGTCGACCATGCCACCGCCTCATGTGTGCAGAATTCCGCTGAAAAGATGAGAATTCTCAAATGCACGAACCCCGTGCAGCGATACGAATCTCTCCTGCATCGACTTCAGACGGAGCTTTACCACATCAAATTGCTAAACGAAATCAAAGGCGACTTATCAGTTGACCAAATTCGCAATAATTAGAGCTTGAATCCTGCTGCCTCCCCACAATGATGCAAGGCACTATGGACCTTGATCACGCAACTCTTAACGAAGCCGCTAAACAAGCACGCGGCTTAGCAATAGATGCAATTGCTGCCTGCAAATCCGGTCACTTGGGCCTTCCCCTCGGCTCGGCGGATATGGGCGCAGTTCTATTTGGAAAGGCACTGAAGTATAATCCACGTGACCCACAGTGGCTAAACCGGGATCGTTTCATCCTGTCAGCAGGTCACGGAAGCATGTTCCTTTACGGATGGCTTCACCTGGCGGGTTATGACCTACCCATCGAAGAGGTAAAGAATTTCCGTCAACTCCACAGCAAAACTCCAGGTCACCCGGAGTTTGAAGAAACTCCAGGTGTCGAGTGCACCACCGGTCCTCTCGGACAAGGCGTAGGCAACGCAGTGGGCATGGCAGTCGCCGCCAAGATGGCCGGAGCTCAATTCAACACAGCTGAACACACCATCATCGATCACAAGGTCGTTGCACTCGCGGGTGATGGATGTTTGCAGGAAGGTGTTGCTTCGGAAGCGATCGGATACGCCGGGCACAACGGACTCGACAATCTGATTCTGATTTACGATTCAAACGATGTCACTCTCGATGCCGCTGCAGATGCGACTCAGAGCTACGACACCATCCAGCGCTTTGAGTCGTTCGGATGGGAATGTCAACGTGTGGATGGTCACAACATGGATGAGTTTGTAGCAGCTTACGAGAAAGCTCGCACATCCACTTCTGGAAAACCACAACTCATCGAAGCTAAGACCATCATCGGTAAGGGTATCAAGGAAGTTGAAGGCACTGCTGCGGGTCACGGTGAAGGTGGCGCAAAATTTGCAGATGAAGCTCGCAAAGCAATCGGACTTCCTGAGGAAAAATTCTACGTTTCTGAAGAAGTCAAAGCCTACTTCGCAAAGCACACCAAAGCACTCGTAGCAGAATACGACGCATGGCAATCCACCTACGCAGCGTGGAAGGCAGCAAATGCAGATCTTGCGTCGACTCTCGAAAAAGCCCTGGCTAAAGATTATGGGACTGTTGAAGACATTCTTGCTTCAATCCCTGAATTCGATCCTGAAAAAGCGGTCGCAACCCGCGGTCTTGGCGGAACGGTTCTGAACGCGATCGCGAAGAATTTTCCAACAGTTGTAAGCGGCAGCGCCGACCTTCATGGATCCACGAAAAACTACATCAAGGATGTGGGTGACTTTTCAAAAAACAATCCATCCGGACGCAATCTGCTCTTCGGTATCCGTGAACACGGAATGGGAGCAATGCTCAACGGATTCGCCTACTACGGTATCCATCGGGCTTCAGGTGCAACTTTCCTGACTTTCGCGGACTACATGCGGGGTTCCATTCGCCTGGCGGCACTTTGTAAACTACCAGTGACTTACATCTTCACACACGACTCCATTGGAGTTGGTGAAGACGGACCTACCCACCAGCCGGTTGAAGTCACTGCAGCACTGCGCACGATCCCACACCTCGATGTCATCCGCCCTGCGGACGGTGAGGAAACCGCAGGTGCCTGGGCATCTGCAATGACTCGTAACGAGGGACCAACCGCACTTATCCTGTCACGTCAAAACTTGCCACAGCTTAATGACATCTCGGTCGCAGATCGCCGCAACGGTGTGCTCAAGGGCGCTTACGTTGCAAAGAAGGAAACCGCAACTCTTGAGTTGATCATTCTTGCAAACGGCAGTGAGCTCGAAATCGCACTCGAAGCAGCCAAGGAACTCGGTGACGGTGTTCGTGTGGTATTGATGCCAAGTGCAGAGATTTTCGAACGCCAGGACGACGCTTACAAAGCGGAAGTGCTTCCTGCAGACTGTCGCAAACGTGTCGCAATCGAAGCCAGTGTTCCCAACAACTGGTTCCGCTACGTTGGGCTCGACGGCAAGGTCATCGGCCTCAACCGCTTCGGCATCAGCGCTCCAGGTTCTACCGTTTACAACGAACTCGGCATCACTTCCGCTGCGGTAGTTGAAGCTGCAAAGAACCTGTAAGTTTTTTAGATTTAAAACACTTAAGCCACGGATTCTATCGAGTCCGTGGCTTTTTTGTATCTAACAACAAAATACATTCATACCCCTAAGCATCTTATAAAAGAACACCATCTGTCTCTAAGCATTTCATGAAAATCCGTGCCTTCCGTGGTTCAAAAAATTCTTTGCCTCTCAGTCCCCCAAAAAGATACCACTCCACTTCCTACAAAACAGCATTTGGCCCACAGTGTTAGTGAAAATTCGTGCCATCAGTAGTTAAAACAAAAACCTGCCTCCAGGTATCCCCAAAATCCACGGTCAAAAAATTCATTGCCTCACAGTTCCGTGGCAATCAGTGTCGTCTGTGGTTAATCCAAAATACATCACATGTTTGAACTCAAAGGCACCATCAAAGAAATTTTCGAAGAACAAACTTTCGGTAGCGGCTTCAACAAACGCGAATTCGTCATCACCACCGAGGACAAATATCCTCAGGACATCAAGTTCGAGCTCGTAAAAGACAAAACCACCCTACTCGACTCTCATCAAAAAGGAGAAATGGTGACCGTAAGCTTCGACGTCCGCGGTCGCGAATGGAAGGGCAACTACTACGTAAACCTAAACGCCTGGAAACTTGATAGCGATAAATCTGCTCCCATCGGAGACGACGAAGAGCCCCCCTTTGATCCCGCAGATGCCGCACCTTCCGAACCCTCATTCGACGAAGACGTACCGTTTTAAAAGGAGAATTCGGAATATGGAATTTAGAATGAGATTAATCATCGATAGAGCATCTTTATTCCAAATTCCACATTTAAAATTCTGTATTCCAAAAAAGTAAAACTTTCCATTTGACGGCCCTTAGAAAACTTGTCGTAATCCAGTCTTTAGCTTCTTCGGCAAACCCCCGTTTGAAGCAGTGGCCAGATAGCTCAGTCGGTAGAGCAGAGGACTGAAAATCCTTGTGTCGGCAGTTCGATTCTGCCTCTGGCCACCATTGATTTTCAAGGATTTACAGAAATGTAAGTCCTTTTTAGTTTTATGCATTGCGCCACTTTTGCGCCATCTTGAGGGATCTATTTCGATTTTCTTGTTCCAGAAATCGAAACAACCGGAATTCTGGATGATGACGTTTACTACTCAATAGAAGACGACCTGACCATGGAAGCACGAGTCTACGGGAACATCATTAGGTCTGAGAATCGCAAAACTACTGGGGAGAAGTTTGGGTTACTCATTTGATTCGTCTATTTTTTCTCCCCAAAAACTACGATGCCGCTATCCATGACAAACACTTCAAAAAGAATTGAGTTCATCAGTTCTTCTACGTGCAAATTTGGAACGCTACTGAAAGATTAATGTAGTCTGAAATGAGTGGAGTCATACTTTTCATATTTTTTTAGGGGCTATAGTAGCTAAGGCAGCAAAAATGTCTTAAGCTACGAACAATGTATCAGCGAAAAAGTCGCTTATCACTAGGCAAACAAAGTAAACTCATTGAGCACTTCGTTGCCGGAACAACAGCCCGCGCGGCTAGTCAAATAGTAGGAGT
>JAKSBQ010000336.1 GCA_022361075.1 Opitutales bacterium
CTGGTGAGCTGGGGAGATCCTCTGATACCGTTATTCACCCATGTCATCTTCTTATATGTGCCCTGGGAAATTCGAAAGGAGCGACTCCTTAAGCGGGAATACTCACGATACGGCGCTGAAGCACTCAAAAAAGGTGGCAAAATGCATGACGTACACACTGAGTTTCTCGCTTGGTGCGAACGTTACGACACTGCTGGTACCGAACAAAGAAGTCGTTTTACTCATGAAGAGTGGCTAGCCAAACTACCAACAGACATTAAACAAATTCGCGTTGAAGAGAATATTGAAAAACAGGAATTACTCGAAAGAGTGATCGCTCACCTTTGATCCTATGAAAGTTTTAAAGATGTTTCATCCCACTAAGCTGAGTAGATCATGACCACTTGGAATCCGGAACAGTATCTCAAATTTGCGAACAAACGCACACGCCCAGCTCTGGATTTAGCTTCGCAAATCAAAGTCGAATCACCCAAACGAATCATCGATCTTGGCTGTGGCACAGGGACAAGCACTAGTGTTCTGGCATCCAAATGGCCAGACTCGGAGATCACCGGACTGGATTCGTCAGCCGAAATGCTGGATAAAGCAAGAACCGAGAATCCCGAGTTAAAATGGGAACAATCGGATCTTCAAGAGTGGACTCCTGAAGGCAACTATGACGTCATCTTCTCCAATGCCACTCTGCAATGGATCGATCCGATTGAGTCGTTGCTAACTTCTTGTATGGAGTCGTTGAATCCGGGCGGGGCTTTTGCTTTTCAGGTTCCGAATAATCTAAACTCTCCCTATCATCTGTGCATTATAGAAGTAGCCAAATCACCCCGATGGGCCGAAAAAACAAAGAACGCCATCAATCCACTTCGCTACGACTCCACGGGTTTCTACTACGATGCTCTCACAAGTCTGAGCTCAGGTGTTGATGCTTGAGAAACCTGCTATTTTCAGATCATGAATGACGCAGAATCGATCGTCGAATGGGTGACCGGAACAGGTCTTAGACCTTACCTTCAGGCTCTTGATACCGACGATGAGCGGGAACAGTTTAAGGCGGATTTACTCGTCGAATATCAAAAAAGCTTCGCAAAACGCGAGGACGGTAAAGTGATTTTTCCATTCAATCGCCAATTCGTAATTGCTTATCGATGACACGGGAACACGCATGAGGATGACCCTGAGCAATTAAGAAGAAACTGTAACGTTCCAAGGATTGACTTGTCGTTCAAAAACTGAGTTATTCCCATTTTCAATTCTCTCAGATCATGAATTCGCCAGTAAACAACCATCACAGAAACCATGCCGCGCAAGGAGCGTGTATGGATGTGCTGTTTACCTGGACACCCGTGCTACACGTATCGATTTTTGCGCCAAAATGGGCAATAAACCGAGAAAGCGAGACGCTGACGTTATTAAAATGATCTGATTAGCATTTTTTGAACGAACTTTGAAGCCCTGCTTTCTCAACCGAGAGCAGGGCTTTTTGTTTTTACCCTCCTAAACACATGAAAACATACAAAACATCAAAAAGGGACAATGTCCCAGAGATCACGAAGAACATCGCTTCCTTCACGGATGCACTCACTGATGCTCGTCGCATTCAAGTGTGGATCGCTACTTTCCTAGTCACATCTGCAATTTATCACGTTCCAGCCAAGGTGATGCTCGGCTCGACCGAACTACCACCTGGGGTGAGTAAATTAGCGATGCTGCTAGGGGTGTTGACTGCCTTAGTGCTGACGCTTTCGGAAACCGTCTATCATTGGATTGGACGGGGAAAGAACCGTCTGAGTCTCGCAGCACTTTCATTGTCAGTCGCGGTCGCTTTCGGAATCATCACTGTGTTCAAAATTCCTGTCCCCGGCACAGGAATCACGACCATGGTTCCCGCCATCTTCGCTTTCGCGGGTTCGCTCGTTCTCACCATCAACCCATACCTTTTTTACTCCCTCGCGGTGGATACCCACAATGCTTGGGACTAAAAATGCTTATTGAACGTAGCCGAACGGGTAACCGTTTGGCTGACTGCCAAAGCTTCACAGCTTCGGCTACAAATTATTTGGGAGACAATGTCTCCTACCCAAGGATAATAATATAAGTGCCATAGTAGGAGAGGGATGAACGCCTTGGGTGTTCATCCCTCTTTTTGTGCATCTTTAACATTTCTTAATGAAGTGAGACTAGAATCCTTATTTAGATTCTTATTGATTTTCCCTTTCGTTATCAAAGACATCAAAATCGAAGCAGTCTACATCGATGGAAAACTTGTTGATCCGCAAAGCTGAGCGGCAGGACCTCCCTGTCATTATGGAATTACTGAAAGAGCTGGACCTTGAGGGAGACGAAGCGATGTCCCTTGAAGAAGTCCACCGTCTCTTCAACCGCATCAGTCAATACCCTGACTACCACATCTATCTGGCTACAAAAGGTGGTGAACCTGTCGGCACCTACGCGTTGCTCATCATGGACAAACTTGAGCACGGTGGAGTCCCATCGGGAATCGTAGACTCCGTTGCCGTGGCCTCTGATCGACGAGGTAAAGGTATCGGCAAAGCGTTGATGCAACATGCCAAGGATACCTGCCAAGAAAAAGGCTGCTACAAGATCATGCTCTCATCAAACAAAACGCGCACCGACGCGCATCGCTTCTATGAGGCTCTTGGTTACGAGCAGCATGGCATCAGCTACTCTCTGAATATTACCGAGTGATGACTGAACTCTATCACGTTAGTGAGAATGGCGAAATCGATGCATTTGAGCCTCGACCACCGCCTTCAATTGTGAACGGTCACACCGATCCCTGTGTCTGGGCAATCGACCAGAAACACTTAGTCAATTATCTGCTGCCACGGGATTGCCCAAGGGTGACCTGCTACGCCAAGGCAGACACCACGGTCAACGATCAAATTAAAATCCTTGGCGAAGAGACAGACCGACACCTGATTGCAATCGAAAGTGGGTGGCTGCAACGATGCCAGGAAACATCCATCTGGATTTATCAATTTTCTGCTGATCATTTTAAGTCACTTGACGAAGGTGCAGGTTACTACACCAGCGATCAAACCGTCATTCCTCACTCAAAAAAACACATCACCGATTGCATTTTAGAACTTCAAAAACACCCTGTTGAACTCAGAATGCTTCCAAATCTCTGGACGCTCCGCGACACAGTTGTGGAATCCACCCTTCA
>JAKSBQ010000249.1 GCA_022361075.1 Opitutales bacterium
ATCATTATTGAGCAGGAGGAATATCTGCGCAACCTGCCGAGCCTGTCCCGTATCGTCTCCACCGCCAATAGCGGCCAGGCCTATATCGAATTGGAGTTTCCGTTAGGTATTGATATTACCGACACGATGATTCGGGTCAACAATGCGCTTAGCCAGGTGCCGTCTTATCCTGAAAATGTCGATGAGCCGCGCATTCAGGCCAGCGCTTTTTCCAGCAATGCCTTTATGTTCTATCGCGCATCGCCGTTGCCCGGCAATCCGCGCCAACTCGATATAGACCTGATGCGGGATTTTTTGCGCGATAACGTCAAGCCGCGCATGGTCAGCGTAGCCGGCGTATCCGACGTCGGGGTGTGGGGTGGTGCCGATCGTCAGATTCAGGTGTTAGTGGACCCGGCGCGGTTGGCGCAGCGCGGTATCTCGTTAACCGATGTGCGCACAGCGATCAGAGCGCGCAACAGTGATCGCAGCGGTGGCGAAATAGAGTCGGGAAAACGCCGCTACCTGCTGCGCACGGTAGGTCGCTTTGACAGCTTGCCGGAACTGGAACAGTTGATACTGGCGCGCCGCGGTGACGCTATCATTCGCCTGGCCGATGTGGCTAGCGTCACTATGAGCCATGCCGAAAAGAGCGTTTACGCCTGGATCAATAATAACCCGGTGGTTTTTCTCGGCGTACAGAGAGAGCCCGGATCCAATGTCATCGATATCAAGCGCAATATGATTGCCGAAGTGGCAGCGATTAATCGCGATATTATGAACCCGGCCGGTATGGAGGTGCAACTGTTTGCCGATGATGCCCGCTATGTGCAGGAGTCGGTAAAAAATATCTGGCAAAATTTAATACTGGGTGCCCTGTTTGCAACCGGTGTTATGTATCTGTTTTTGCGTTCGTTGCGCAGCACCCTGGTGGGGGTTATCGGCATACCGATCTGTACCATCGCCGCCTTCCTGGGTTTATTGCTGGCCGAGCGCACCATTAATGTTATATCACTGGCGGGCATTGCCTTTGCCATCGGCATGACGCTGGATAACAGTATTGTAGTGCTGGAGAGCATAGAGTTTGAAATCAAAAAAGGCTTGAGCCGATTCAAAGCCGCTGTCAAAGGGGTACAGCAGGTTTGGCCGGGGTACTGGCTTCTACGTTGACGACCATACTGGTGTTTTTGCCGGTAGGGTTTGTCGAACAGGAAGCCGGCCAACTCTATTCGGATATTGCGATAGCCATCTCGGCTTCGATACTGGCTTCGATGCTGGTTGCTATTACCGTTGTGCCAACGGCGGCGGCTCGCCTGCAGATTTCCACAACTGCGCGGCAAACTGACAAAAAGTTAACACCGCGCGGGATGGGTTTGGCATGGCAGCAGTTCACTGTCAAAACAGTAGCTTGGTTATTAGCCAATGATCGTCGCAGAGCGGCTTGCATCTTACTGACATTTATTATCAGCGGAGCGATCATGGTGACGTTAACGCCCCCCGCTGAGTATTTGCCGGAAGGCGAGGAGCCAAAAGTATTTGCAATGATGAACGCGCCGCCCGGCTACAATGTCGATGCGATGGTGGAGGTTGCCAATGAACTGCGGGAATACTTTATGCCTTTTGTCGATGATGATCCCGAGCGCTTTGCCCGCGGAGAAACCGCGGTACCCGCATTGGCCTATATCAATCTACGGGTACAGGCCAGTGGCTTGCGGATTATTACCGAGCCGAAGGACCCCTCCGATACCGACCAGATTCTTGACGTCTTTACACAGAAATACCGGGAATTTCCCGGTATGCGCGCCTTCGCCGCGCGCGGC
>JAKSBQ010000039.1 GCA_022361075.1 Opitutales bacterium
ATATCCAATGCTCCCGTTTCCGGAAAACTCTATCTGTGCGCATCGGTCATTCGAGGTAGAAAGGGACACCACCAGCCGATTGCGAATTGGGCGATTGGACAGGGCTTCGAATGGCTGCGTTGTGATGGCAAACTTGTGAAGCTTTCGGAGTTTGAAAAACTCAATCGGTATGAAGAGCACGACATCGATGTGGTCCTCGATGTGTTAAAGAAAAAGTCTACGAACCATGAGCTTAACGAGTTTGCCGGGCGTTTTTTGAGAGCAAATCAAATTGGAAAAGGGAGCTTCTTCTATCTTGATCACCTTGGAAAAGTCGTGGGGCGGTATTCCACCTCAAGAGTCGATCCTGTGTCGGGAGTTGTTTACCCAGAACTTGATCCAAAGCACTTCTCATGGAATTCACCAAAAGGTTGGTGTCCTTCGTGCAGAGGGCACGGAAGAGTGGTGCATTCTCTTTACGACGAGGAGCCAGCGCCCTTGTCCTGGAACGGTTTTAAAGAAGGTGCGGAATGTCCGGATTGTGAGGGGGCACGACTCAACACAATCAGTCGTTCTGTTAAACTAAAACTCAAGGACGGAAGTTTGGTGAGTTTGCCTCAGTTGCTGTCACTCACATCAGAGGGGTTGCTTGAGAAGCTGGCTGACGTCGTATTGGATGCAAGGGGCAAGGCGATCATGACCGATATTTTACCTCAGATTCGGGAACGTCTTCATTTCATGGGCGAAGTGGGTCTCGAGTATTTGTCTCTGGATCGCGACACCGCGACACTATCGGGAGGCGAAGCTCAACGAATTCGATTGGCATCGCAATTGGGGACTAACTTGACAGGAGTTCATTATGTGCTTGATGAACCGTCAATCGGGTTGCACCCAAGAGACGGACAGCGATTAATCCATTCGCTTCAAAAACTGAGAGACAAGGGAAATACTCTGGTCGTGGTGGAGCATGATGAAGAAATCATGCGCTCTGCAGATCGGCTGATCGATATGGGCCCGGGAGCTGGTATTCATGGCGGCGAACTTGTGGCCAATGGCAGGCCTGATGAAGTCATGTCGCAGGAAAAGTCGGTGACCGGAAGTTTCCTCAAAGATGGGATCGATCATCCGCTTCTGGGCAAATTCAGGAAACTACCCAAAAAACCTGTTGCCAAAGGCAAATTGACTAACGAATGGATAGGTGTCCGAAAAACAGCGCTTCGAAACCTGAAAGGGGATGATCTTCTGTTGCCACTCAACAAGCTGATCATGGTTTGTGGTGTTTCAGGTGCAGGGAAATCGACTCTGGTTCGTGACCTTCTGAAGCCTGCGTTGGAGAAAGCTATCGAAACCAATGCATCCAGGCTCAATTGGAAAGACGCAAAAAGCCACGAGGGTTTTTCCGAAGTGGGCCATTTGTCGAATAAGGATGCTCCCTTTTTAGATCTGCAAAACGGAAATCAGATCCACAAGGTGATCGAGATGGATCAAAGTCCGATTGGAAAAACTCCGCGTTCGAATCCTGCGACTTACATCGGCATCTTTGACACGATTAGACAGATCTTTGCGGCTTCACCTGAAGCGAAAATGAAGGGGTTCGATGCCGGGAGTTTCTCCTTTAACACGCCGAAAGGGCGTTGCGAAAGTTGCAAAGGAGCAGGCCGGATCAAACTAGAGATGGGCTTCATGCCCGATACCTATGTCGAGTGTGACAGTTGCAATGGTTCTCGATATAATCGGGAAGTGGAGGATGTCCTTTGGAAAGGGAAAAGCATTGTCGACGTTCTCAATATGTCTTTTGAGGATGCTCTGGAGTTTTTCGATTTTCACAGTGGTTTAAAAGAAGTGATCCGATTGGTTGTGGATACTGGATTGGGGTATCTTACCCTAGGGCAGAGCTCGCCTTCGTTGTCGGGAGGGGAAGCGCAGAGGATTAAGCTCGTGAGTGAGCTCTCGAAGGGTGTTCAGTCCTACAAAGACAGAAGCAGGGGGGTGGTTCGTCGAAACTTCTATATTTTGGAGGAACCGACAATTGGACTTCACCAGAAGGATACCAAGCTTTTGATTTTACTTCTCCAAAAACTGGTAGACCAAGGGCACACCGTTTTGGTCATTGAACACCATTTGGACATGTTGGCGGAGGCTGATTATATCGTAGAAGTTGGACCGGAATCGGGCGAACGCGGTGGACAAATTTGTTACCAAGGCGAGATCAAGAAGTTCCTCAAAGAAGATGAAGGTCCGACCTCCTCTTTTTTGAGAAATTTGCATTCTTTCAAGGGGTAGTGAAACAATTTCTGAATTGATCACGTCATTCAGGAAAACACCCAATACTATGTTTGAGAAAGTCAGATATCAAAAGTGCGTGATGGATTACAAAGACCGGGTTTATCGGTATGCGTATTTCACGCTTCGTTCAGAGTCTGATGCGGAAGATGCCACCCAGGAAGTTTTCGTGAAACTTTGGAATAAATTTAACACCATCAATCCGCTGAAAGTGAAAAGCTGGTTGATGCGTACCACCCACAATCAATGTATCGACATGATTCGTAAACGAAAACGGACTACGGATCGTCATGTGGAGATCGAAGATTATCAGGCTTTTGATGGGGACTATACCACACGGGATAATCCTCGGAATAAAGTGGAAAACAAAAGCCTGGGACAACGTATTCAAAAGGCAGTTGATAAACTTCCGGAAAAGCTGAGACCGATCTTCCTAATGTATGAAATGCAGGGACTGAAGTATCGCGAAATAGCAGACGCTCTAGATATGCCAATCAACACGGTGAAAGTGCATATTATGCGAGCGCGAAAAATGCTACAACAGGAGCTGAAGTATGAAAAAGAATTTACCTCATAAACCTAATATCCTTACTCCTGTCATGG
>JAKSBQ010000386.1 GCA_022361075.1 Opitutales bacterium
CCCGGTGAATCCGATGGTGGCGATACAGAGGGTGATCATGGCCGCAAATGGACCAGCTCCAAGGGCTGCAATCATGATGAGGACTACTGCGAACTCCGGGATGGATCGTTCGATAGAAAATAGGAGACGGATCAGCAAGCGTAGATACTTACTCGGAGTGGTGGTGTGTGCCGCAGCAAAAGAAAAAATGACCGAGATGGAGCTACCGACCAAAGTCCCAAGAAAGGCCATGGAGATCGTTTCTCCAATCGAGTCGTAGAGGGAGGCGTTGTTGTAGAGCAGTTTGATGTTCGGAGGGATCATCTCTTTTCCCACTCGGTAGATTTGATCCAGCTCGAAGAAAATTTGGAAAGGATTTACCTGAATCGCAGTGAAGAGGATTGCGAAGAAAAGGACTACCCCCGCAGCGATCATGAGTCGTCGATGAAAGAGAGAGGAGGGCAAAATGTAGTCGGTCTGTTTCTGCTGGCTCATCACATGACCTCCCCAGTTTTGGACACCTTCTTGCGAATGGTGTCCGAAATTCGTTCAGCGACAAAGACCAAGGAGATGATCATGATGATCGCCATCGTGGAAGCCTCGTAATCCATTAGACTGATGGACTCATTAAGTTCGTAGCCGATTCCACCCACACCCACGGCCCCGAGCAGAACGGAGTTGCGGATGTTGATCTCGAAGCGGAAAATGGAGTTCGCTACGAAGGACGGCAGCACTTCTGGAATGATGGAGTAGCGAATGATCTGGCTGCGGGTGGCGCCCACCGTTTCGACGGATTCGATGGCTTTTTCGTCGATTTCCTCGATCGCGTCTGCCAAAAGTCGCCCGAGCATGCCGATGCTTCCGATCGCAAGAGCGAGAATGCCAGGATAGAGACCGAGACCCAGCGCGGCGGCGAGAAAGAGCAGAATGACGATCTCGGGAAGTGCCCGTTCGAGGGAAATCACCACCCTGGCTACTTCTCTTAGTCCGGGGTAGGAGATGTTTTTGGCGGCAGCGAGACCGAAAAGAAAGGAGATTAACGCCCCCATCGGGGTCGCGATGAGCGCCATGGCAATGGTCAGTAGAGAGGCGTGAAGCATCCTTCCGATTTTACTCCAGTCGGGTGGAAAGAATTCCAGTAACAAGCGTGATCCGTGAGACCATCCGTCCAGAAATTCGCTTAACGAGACTTCAGTCGCATCCGCAGAAAGGTAGATCAGGATGATCAGGGTAACTGTGAAGATGAACGGAGTCTTGTATCGCGAAATCTTGTATCCGGAAAGATTCACTTCTTTTTCGACTTTTTGATGAGTGACATCTTTTCAGCTTCCTTTTGGATGCTTGAGAGCTCATCTGCGTAGATCATCTCCAATTGTTCCTCACTAAGTTTTGGATCGCCATCATAGACGACCGAACCGTCCTTCACCGCGATCACGCGGGTGCAAAATTCGGAAACGAGGTGAGGTTGGTGAAAAACACCGATGACAGGCTTGTTTTCTGCGAGTGGTGCGAGAAGTTTAAGGATCTTTTTGGCGTTTTTGGGATCTAAGCTGGAGACTGGTTCGTCGGCCAGATAGACAGAAGGATTTTGAAAAATTGCACGGGCGATCGCGACACGTTGTTGCTCTCCACCGCTAAGAGAACCCACTCGACGGTTCGAATAATCTTCCATCTTAACCTGCTTGAGTGCCTCGTAAGCTTCTTCTGCCTCCGCGTCGGTGAATCCGTAAATCCACGTGCGAAGTGGCGAAATTTGTCCCAAACGACCGATCATCACATTCTCAAGAGCGGTGAGTCTTTTGACCAGATTATTGCCCTGAAAGATGACTCCGAGGTGTTTGCGGGCATTGCGAAGTTTTTTACCCTTCAACTCACAGATATTGATCGGGTTGTCATCGTCGTCCAACTCCTTCGAGTAAATGATTTGCCCGTCGGTAGGTTTGATCAGGCCAACCATGCAGCGCAGGGTGAGTGATTTTCCCGCTCCACTTGCTCCCAGAATTCCGAGGAATTCGCCTTTCTTAACCTTGAAAGAGATGCCATCCAGCAGAACTTTTCCGCTTGGTAAAACCTTAGTGATGTTTTCAACCGATATCATTTGAGCACGTCCTAGAGCATGTTGAGTTGTTTGATGCTTTTCGTGAGGTCGCGAAGAGGATCGAAAACCGAATCCGGGCAAAGAGTGTATCCTCCGGGCTCTTCACCTTCGTCCAGATACTCACGGTAGATGGACTGGATCAGTTCGAAGGTTTCCAGTGATTGGGTTTCCATTTCGATAAATGCTGTTTTGACTGCTTCCTTTAAGGACTCAGGCAAATTCTTTCGAGCGGCTGTGCAGCCGGCAGGAATCGCAGGAGAGGTCCAGATGATTCTAAATTCCTTTGGATCAATTCTTCCGCTTCTGATCGCTTTTTTGAGATTGGCGCTGCCAAATGCTGCTGCGTCGACTTTTTTGCCGAGGAGTGAGTAAATGGTGCCGTGTTGAGAACCGGAGTAGACCATCTCCTTAAAAGTGCCTTCGGGAACAATGCCTTCTCTCTCAAGATGAGCTCTTGGAATCAGGTGTCCTGACGTAGAGGCTGGATTTACGAACGAGAAAGTGAGCTCTTTTCCCTTAGAGACGAGGTTATCGATAGAATAGATGTCGCTGTCCGAATGGACCACAATGTGTGAATAGTAAACCCGGGGTTTAAGATCAGGGCCCTGCCTCATGACGAGACTTTCCGCTGCTCCTTTTGAGGAGGCAATGAGGTAGGAGAAAGCACTGAAATAGGCGATGTCGATTTTTTCAGAAATCATCGCTTCGACCACCGGACCGTAAAGCGTTGTTTTGACTACGTTTACCTCAAGATTGAGCTGCTCCTCCAGGTAGGTCTCAAGACTCTCATACATACTCAGTCTGCGTCCTGGTTGTTCTTCATCCGGCAGATAGGCCATGGTCAGATGAGTAGGCCAGTCGGGATGATTCGGATGAGTTTTCTCAGGAGCGCACGAAACCAGAAAAACCGCGATCACGATTAGGTAACTGGAGAGCTGAGCAGTGTTTTTCATAGGATGTCGGCTAGTTTAGCATATCCAGATTCTTAATGCTGCGGGCAAGCTCACGAACTTCGTCAAAAAGGGAGTCATCTGACTTCGTGTATACATACTCCGGATCACTGGAATACTGATGCAATTTTTTCATCTTTTCCCAGTCCTCAGGGTATTTGATGTGAACCTCACTCAAAACTTGTTGAATGCGCGCCTTCAAATCTTCGGGAAGTGATGATCTTACGGAGATGCTTCCGCTTGGGATAGGTGGTGACTTCCAAAGGATGCGAACCTCGTCCTCACTAAGCCGACCAAGACGAACGAGCTTACGGTAGGTGTTGATGCTGCAGCTTCCGGCATCGACTTTTCCGGTTAGAATGGTGCGAAGTGTCGCATTCTGTCTGCGTGGGTAGATCAACTCTTTAAAATCCTCCTCGGGAATCAGCCCGTTTTGCTCCATGTAGGCTCTTGGGATCAAGTGACCAGAAGTGGAAGCAGGGTTTACGAAAGCATAAGTGATATCACTTGCGTTTGCTTTGAGGTCTTCAAAAGACTGAAGTGGACTGTCGGTGCGGACAACGATGATGGAGTGGTACTGGCTGGGTTGTCCTGTTTCTGGGTCTGCTCGGCAAATGATGTTCTCAGCACCTGCTTTCTCGTGAGCCAGAAGGTAAGCGAAAGTGCCAAAGTGATTGATGTCCAGCTTTCCACCACGCATCGCCTCTATCATTGGGCCGTATTCGGTAGTTTTAAAAACCTCTACCGGCAGGTTGAGACGCTTCGTCAGATAATTGGCAAAATGCTTGGTAGCCTCCGAGCGCATGCCCGGATGCTCGTCATCCACGTAGTAGGCCATACGAAGTTTCTTCGGCCAGTGGGATGGATTTTGATTATCTACATCCTTTGCATCCGACAAACCACAGGAGATCAACAGAGCGGCGACCACCGAAATCAAGGCGGAAACCAGCAGATATTTGCTCAATTTTGGCAAAAGACTCATGCGAGGCTAGGTTCCTGAATCTTCCCTCCTGCGAGGTGAATTTCCCGGTCAGCAAGGCGGTCCAGCGTGTGTTTGTCGTGGGTGATAAGAATGACGGAGGTGCCTTTTTCGCGCAGCTCCAGAATCAAGTCAATCACAACGTCTTTTGTTTTTTGATCGAGCGATGCAGTTGGCTCGTCGATGAGCAAAAATCTTGGATTGGAAATGATCGCACGAGCGACGTTGATGCGCTGCTGCTCGCCCCCTGAGAAAGTTGAAGGGTAGGCGTCCCAAAGTTCTTCAGGAAGCCCAAGACGTTCGATCAGTTTGGCTGCTTTTTCTTTAGCGATCTCAAGATCAACTCCTCGGTTTTCGAGGGCTTCTGCTACAACTTCAACTGCTGAAACACGAGGGATGACACTCAAAAATTGGGAGCAATAGGTCATTTCTTCACGACGGATGCGGATGATCATGTGCTCGGATGCGGAGACCAGATCGATGGTGCCGTAGTTTGAAGAAAGATACTCCATCGAACCGCTGTTCGCGAGATAAGTGCGGTGGATGCACTTCATCAGTGAAGATTTGCCGGAGCCGGATTTACCTGTCAGGCCGATGATCTCTCCGAGCCCAACCTCAAAATTGACGTCTTCAAGAGCGGGGATGGTTTTGTCATTGAGAATGTGCATGTGAAAATCCTTGTGCACATTGCGAACTTTTAAAACGGGTTGCATGACGGTGATTCCTTTACAGTAGAGAACTAACGAGAAGTTGCGTGTAGGCGTGTTGTGGATCTTGTAAAATCTGATCTGTGAGTCCGGATTCCACAATGCGGCCGTTTTTCAAAACCATGGTGCGATCAGTCAGCATGCGGATGACGGCAAGGTCGTGAGAAACCACGATCATGGAAATACCGAGGTCGTGCTGCAGGTGACGAATAAGGTCCAGCACCTTTGCCTGAACCGAGACGTCCAGGCCCGTGGTGACTTCGTCCATGAACAAAATCGGAGGGTTGTTCGCGATTGCTTTGGAGATCTGCACACGCTGTTGCATCCCGCCAGAAAAAGTTTTGGGAGCGTTGTCCATACGAGCCACAGGAACTTCAGTTCTTTCCAGCAGGGTGCTCGCACGCTCACGGATGCTGCCGACGTGGAAATTACCAGCCATGATCAGTTTTTCAGCGATGTTTCCCCCCGAAGAGAACGAGAAATTCAAACCGTCGCGTGGGTTTTGGTAAACCATGCCCATCAGGTGGTTTCGAATGTAGCGTTTTTTCTGATTCGAAACCTCAAGGAGATTTGTTTTTCCTTCGTCAAAATGGCTGAAGAAGACTTCCCCTCCGCTGGATTCCAAATCGAAATAAAGCTGTTGAACCACGGTGCTTTTTCCTGATCCGGATTCACCTACGATTCCGAGAACTTCTCCAGGGTAAAGATCGAAGTCGATCTCTGCACAGGCGACGATGGCCTCAGTTTCGGGGCAAATGTTGCTGTTAAATTGGGGACCAGTCAACTGGACCGTAGAAGAGCAAGGCTCACCGTAGATTTTGGTCAATCCACGAACACGGAGCAACCAGTTGTGGTCGTCAGGAAGATCGTTTTTCATTACCATAATAAAATCCCCCTCTATTGATTGCGTGGCGGGTTCTTGAACAGACGCTGGTTGGGGCGTGTTCCTTCTTTAAGGCGATCCATGAAGTTGGAATCGTTGATCACGAATTTCTTCGAACTTTCGTTTTCGTAAATCTCGTCCATAAAGGCTTCGCCTTCGTCGGTGACCGCGCACTTGATTCCTTCAAATTCCTCGACGCGGAACTTCACGTCTTCGAACTCGAGTGGTTCGATCAAGGTATGTGGTGGCACACAGTAAATGCGTTTTTCTCGACCTGCAGAGAAAAGCTGAATTGCGTTGCTATGACTCAGATTAGGCACGTCCCAACGTGGAATGGGAGATGGTGACATGAGGTAACGTCCATTCACTTTGATTGGGTAGCCTGCACCTCGCATGATATCACCAAACTTCACGTAAGATTCGTAAAGCGATACCCACATCTTTGCGTAATCCGCCTCGGCGTGCATGATACGAGTCTTGTATTCAAAGCGTTCTACGCCTCTCAAAATTTCGGGCTGAGGAACCTGGAAAACGATGATTTGCTTGTCCGTCAAGACCTCCTCAGTCACGCGGTGACGAGTCTGGATGATGGTTGCCTCTGATGTGTTGAAGGTAGTCTTACATTCCGTCATGCGCTTCACGAAATTACGCAGATTACACGCGTTGACGGATGCATCGCTGCCTTGATCAATGATCTTAAAAGTGTCTTTTGGGCCGATGAGCGAGAGAGATGCGTGGAGTCCTCCAGTTCCCCATCCTCGGGAGATAGGCATTTCGGGAGAAGAATAGGGGACCTGATAGCCTGGAATCGCGACAGCTTTTAGCATTTTGCGCCGGATTTCCATCTTCGTGCCTTCATCGATAAAGGCGTAGTTGTAGGCGCGCTCGAATTTTTTTTGTTCGATCATAGTAAATTCCTATTTCTTTTTGAAATCATCCCGGGTCATGTTTCCCACTCGCCATTTATCCATTTCCTTTTTACGGCGGTCCATCGCTTGACGAAGATTGTTAAGTCCGGACTGGAAAGTCACGTAGTGCGGGAGTTTGAGGTGATTGGTAAAACCGTAGGATTCGACTCCTTCAGTGTGGTAGAGTACGAATTCTTGTGCTTCAGATGGTGCGTCACCGTCACTTCGCATGGTGCGATCGAGAATACCCATCGAAATTGCTTTGGTTTCGTTTTGCCCGAAACACAGACCGTAACCCAGCGACAGATAAGGCACCTTGTCTTTGTGCGGGACGTGAATTCGGGATAGCATCTCGGCTTCAGTCACTTTGATGCGTCCGATGCTTCGGGTGCGTCCTTTGGAGTCCTTGACCGCGATTTTTACTTTGCCCACACGCATTTCACCTACAGTCGCGTGAGCGGAACCGAAACCTCGTTGGGCACTGTATGCCAGGCACATCAGTCCGCCTGTTTCAGAACGAGCGAGCATTTGAAGTGCTGCAGAGCGGGGGGCTGGAAATTTCACTGCCTCGCGAGTGATGTCCACGAGACGACCTGATTCGTTGTCCTCTACTGCTCTGAGAATTCCTTCTTTTCGCAAAAGGTCGACCACTCTACTGTATTTTGGGATCTCGTTCCCATTTTCCAGGATCGCTCCAGCTTCGAAGTCTTCGAGAAATTTCTCGATACTACCAAATGTTTCTTCAGCCAGATTGGGATGAAGCAGTCGCTGTGTGTAGTCGCGTGTGGGGCCGAGGATTTGTCCGTCGGGAATTTCTCTAAAAGCAGAGGAAATTCTCCGTTCGACAACCATGTTGTCCGTGTCGATGACCTCTGAGTAATAGTTCCGACGAAGAGTTGCACGAAATGCACGAAGGATGAATGCAGATTCAAAAACATCGCCCTCAACCTGCTTTAAGGCGATTGCTGCATGCTCTGGAGCATAGATCGATCCCTCGCCCATGATTTTGTCGACGAGTAAACGGAATTGCGTGCGAATCTGATCGATCTCGATCGGATCGGTCGCGTCTTTTACCCGATAATAGTCAACTAGGATTTCCGCATTGGAAATCGCATCTTCTCCACCTTTGATTGCTACGTAACCCATGGCAGTTAACCAATTTTGATTTGAGTTGAGCGCGGGATGCAGAGCACTTGTTCAACACCAGGCTGCTTAGCGGAAAAAGTGGTGAAAATCATATCCACTCCGAGTGGGAATTCCTCGTTCTTAAGTGAAAGTGCTTCGAAAAATCGTGGATCTGCGTCTTTAAAGAAGAGGGTTTTTTCTTCAGGAATCCCTGGACCCTTGAGGGTTACTTTTAAAGAACCTTCCATTGGCTCATCGCTGACCTCTGGGATTTGGCAAATGAAGCTCGCCGAAGTTTCAGGGTAAGTTAGAATGCCCTCTTTACTTTGTTCAACCGATTCGGGTTCCGGATAGCCGAGAGTGATGATAAAATCGGCTTGCTCGGTAGGGGCGAGATCTGTGTTGCGATTGGCCTTGATGTAGTCGACTACTTCGCCAGTGAATCCGAGGATTTGGAATGAAACGTCGCGGTTGATAAGTGCAAAAGCCACACAAGCTGTGGATTTGCGAAGCCCTTCGACCGGATGAATCTCAATATCGGTGATTGGATTCAGTTTTCCCGGGCGTGCCATCGAGTCTAGAACCGAACGAAAGTGCTCCTGAGAATGAAAGACGGTATCGTAATTTTTTTCCTTAATCATGATGATCTCCTAATCGTAGATGGATTAGTCTTGTTCCATTAACTTGAAGTCCACTCGCGTCTTTTTCACGAGCGCCTGTTCCTTGGCCTCACGTTCCTCCAGAACGACCCGTTGCGATTGGATAAACTCGCTTACATTTTCAGGGGTCTCACCCCTGAGGCGATTCACCCCGTCGATCACCGCAATACAGTAACCTCTTACTGGTTCTTCGCCCAGGCAAAGACCAACACCTGCGGTTCCATCAACAGATACTTCACATTCGGTCGTGAGAGCTTCACCAAGGAAGAACTGCTGGTGTTCCAAAGAGTCTTCGGCCTTAATCATCGTCAGGCAGATTCCTGGCTCTTGAATGACTTCAACAGAGTGTTGTTTTTCGAGGTCCTCTACAAAACTTTTGAGAGGTTCGAGGTCGCACTCGCATAGAACTAGATCGTCATCGAAAATCATGACGCCAGTTTTGCATCCAAATGTTAAGGTATCATTAAGTCATTTGAAAAAAGCCTCTAATTATTGTTTTCTGATGTGAGTCCGGATTTATAAAATATTCTTTTTCAAATAGTTATGTATGAGATTGGAAGATAGTGATCGTTGTCTGGTCTTTTGAAATTGAAGCTTCTGTGTAAGAAATATTAAGATTTTGTTAACGCGCTGGATTGCCGTTGACTCTCTGAAAATCCGTCCAGTTATCGTTGGATGTGTCCAATCTTGAAGAGAAAAAACTGGGTAACTGGGAGATCTTCACCCGATTACTGTCTCTTTGCTCCGGAAGCATGTGGGTAGCTCTCTCGGTGGTCATTTTCAACGTACTTTTTCACGTTTGGAATATCATCGGGCTGAATTACATTGGGGTCGGTATTGATTACCTGATCCACCACTTTCAGAACGAGCAAACTGTGATTCGGTGGCCGTTTGGTTGGGATTTTTCGAAAGGTCTCGAACACCTGGAAGTCGCTTTTTTGATCTTTAGCGCGATTCTTGGAGTTGGCGTTTTAAAGTTTGTGTCTCAACTTGTTTCGGCAGAGCGATTGGCGGTATTGGTGCATAAGCGCATCATTCCCAAACTTCAAAATCAGGTTTTTCGAAAACTCCAGAATCTTAGTTTTTCGTTCTTTGATCGCGAGAGTAGTGGAGCGATTATTAATAAGGCTTCCGGGGATGTGAGCTCTGTGAGGTCCTTTGTAGACACTGTTTTGGTGGAGGGACTGACACTCATGATCACAACCGTGCTCTATGCGAGCAACATGTTGTTGATTCACCCGCGCCTCGCGATGGTTTGCATGGGAGCGATTCCATTGATGTTTGTGGCGGTATTCATCTTTTCGAGAATCGTTCGTCCACGCATGCTGTTGAGTCGCGAATTGTTTGATAAACTCGTCCTCGCACTCAGTGAGAATGTGGAAGGTATCAAAACGGTCAAAGGCCTCAGTCTTGAGAACCATCTCGCGGAAGATCTCCATAGGAAAAATGACGATGTCGAGCGCCAGCAGAGGAG
>JAKSBQ010000274.1 GCA_022361075.1 Opitutales bacterium
CACTGCAGCCCAACCTTCTCATGATCGTGCTGCTGCGATTCCTTTTGATGACTTCGATACCAATGCGGTGGGTACCTTAAATTTCCTTGAGGCGGCTCGCCGGCACATACCTGAAGCTCCCTTTGCGCACATGTCGACCAATAAGGTTTATGGTGATCGACCCAATACGATTAAGCTCAAAGAACTCGAAACTCGCTGGGATTACGATGATGAGGAGTATTTGGAAGGTATTGCGGAGACATTTTCGATCGACCAGTCCAAACATTCTCTTTTTGGCGCTTCCAAAGTCGCAGCCGACGTGATGGTGCAGGAATATGGACGTTACTTCAATATGCCCACCTGTTGTTTACGTGGAGGGTGTTTGACTGGCCCCAATCACTCAGGTGTGGAGCTTCATGGTTTTTTGAGCTACCTGGTGAAGTGCAACCTCGAGGGGCGCGAATACAAGGTGTTTGGTTATAAAGGGAAGCAGGTTCGCGACAACATTCACTCCGAAGACGTCGCACGATTTATCCATGCATTCATTCAGAAACCGCGTGTGGCTGAGGTCTACAATTTGGGTGGAGGTAAGAGCAACTCCTGCTCGATTCTCGAAGCGTTTAAAATAGCTGAAGACATCACCGGAAAAGAACAGAAGTATCAGTATGTTGATGATAACCGGATTGGAGATCATATTTGCTACTACAGTGACCTTCGCAAGATGAAGGAGCATTACCCTGAGTGGGATATCACCAAACCTCTCAAGACCATTTTTGAAGAGATTGTTGACTCCTGGAAAGAGCGTCAGACTTAGGAATCTCTTCAGATTATTTAGGAACAACAGCTGATTTCCACTGGGGGACAGCCGTTTTCTCCCCTACAGGCGAACAATTGAACGGGGTTTGATCACACCACCCGCAGATGGTGAACACACAACGTAAGCACCTTTTCCGATCAGTGATCCCGGTTGGATTACGGAGTTGCAGCTAATCTCGACGTTCTCCCCAATTATTCCACCTATTTTGCGCAGTCCTGTCTCCCAGGTTTTATTGCCTTCTTTGATGGTTAGATTTTTGCGATCGAGGCGAACGTTCGCCAGAATGACGCCTGCGCCAAGGTGGGCTTTGGTTCCCAATATCGAATCTCCCACGTAGTTGAAGTGGGCGGTTTCCACGTTGTCCATCAGTAACGAATTTTTGTATTCACAAGAGTTTCCCATCACGCAGCTTCGTCCTGCGATTACTTTTCCACGGATGTAGACTCCCGGTCGAAGTTCACATTCAGGTCCGATGTAGGCTGGTCCCTCGATCACGCCGTAAGGCGGAAGTTTCGCAGACGGATGGATAAATACTTCACCCTTTATGTGTAGCCCTGGCGGAATTTCGGGAAGGGTAGGCGTTGGGTTTTCTTCAAAGAAGTTTCCCAAGGCTTCACCAATGTTTTTTAACCAGTTCCAAGGAAGTGCGTCGGGATCGAATGAATTTCTAAAAACACTCAGAGATTCGGGAATTTCAAAATAGTCTGAAGCTTTCATGGGTGGAATGAGTCAAATGGATAAGGCACGAAGGATGGATGAATTGGTCGGATGCCGCAATATCGATTCGAAAAACGAAACTTTTTTTAGTGAATTTGTGTAATACATTGAATCTGAAGCAATAAGTTGTCATATATGAAAAATACCTGTCATGGATGACTCTGCTCAGCAACAAATCGCTGGTGTTCTCAACTCACTTTGCGAGGATCTGGAAATATCCGACCCCGATTTAAAATCGAAAATTCTGGAAGCTTTCAATACGGTTTACGATTTCGGTACTGAGGAACATCGTGAAAAAATGATCTACCTCGATCACCTGATGGAGCACCTCGATGATCGTATTTATTTTAAAGATCTGAAGAGCAATTTCATTTTTGGGAATAAGGCCTTTGTCGACAATTTCGGAGTGAAGACCATGGAAGACCTTCATGGTAAATCAGATTTTGATTTTTTCCCAAGAACCTTGGCTCAAAAGAAATTCGAGGATGAACAAGAAATCATCAAAAACGGTGTCCCTGTAAGTAAGGACGAGCATGATGAACAAGAGGAGGGAACCCTTCGGTGGTCTTCCACAACCAAAATGCCGCTTACTGATGACAAGGGAAACATCATAGGCACTTTTGGGCTCTCAAGAGACATCACTGACAAGAAACTTGCAGAAAAGGAGCTTATCGCGGTTGCGAAGGATCTTCAGATCAAAAACGACCAGATCGATGCGGATCTGAACATGGCGAGAAAGCTCCAAACCGCTTTTGTCCCGACCAGTTACCCTTCTTTCATGTGGGATCTGTCAATGGACAGAAGTGCCCTCGATTTTTCACACCGTTACGTCCCAACTGAGGCTTTGGCGGGAGATTTTTTCCAGGTGATTCCGATATCCAACAGTCGTGCAGGCATACTGATCTGTGACGTCATGGGTCATGGCATCCGTGCGGCGCTCGTAACTGCAATTCTAAAGGGACTCGTGGGTGAATTGAAGTTGATAACTCCTTATCCCCATGTGTTTTTGCGTAAGGTGAATCGTAGTTTAATCTCCGTATTCACCCAGCTGGACATGTCTATTTTTGTGACGGCGTTTTATGGAGTTATCGACTTGGAAAGGGGTGCTTTCAATTATGCTAATGCAGGCCATCCGCTTCCAGTCATCAAAAACGGAGAGCAAGATACCGTTAAACTCATACCTTCAGTTGGCGACGGTACGGACCCAGCGCTTGGATTGATCGACGCTTTTCGCTATTCCTATGAATCCACACCTATCTCAGAAGGTGATTCGTTGTATTTTCACACGGACGGTATTACCGAAATCGAAAATGAGGAAGGCGAAGAATTCGGCATGGAGCGCTACCTCGAGTCGATTACCCGAAATCGAAAACAATCGTCGGATGGTTTGTTAGATGCGTTGATGAGCGAAATCGATAAATTTTCTAAGAACTCTCGTGTATTGAAAGACGATATGTGCGTGGTGGGTGTGGATATCAATCGAACCGTTCCCCAAGACAAATAGTCGGTCCTCTTTAACCCGATTTTGGGTAGAGCTGAAGAGCGGATTCCAGAATTTCTGCTGATTCTAATTGTTTCATGCAATCGAATCGATTGTCGCAGGTGGGGTGTTTGCGACAGGGAGCGCATTCGAGATCCCTGAAATGAATGTTTATGTTCTTCTGTCCCGTTTCGGTGTAAGGAACTGTGGAACCAAAGATACAAACTGTAGGTCTTTTATGAGCGATGGACATGTGGGTCATACCGGTGTCGACTCCCACCAGAAGTTTTGACTTACTAATCAGCGTCGATGCATCAGGGATGCTCAAAAACTTCTCTCCGGCTAAATTGATCAAAGCTTCCGGTGCACGGACAGCGGATTCAATCGCATGTGACGCTTGTTTGTCTCCGGGCCCACCGAGCATCACACAAGGAGTGTGAGTGGCTTGCCACCAAGTTTTGATAAACTCCACCCAATGATTTTCGATCCAATGTTTCTGGGGTCTGGTTGTGAACGGGCATATACATATGAATCCGTTTGATAGCTTATTTTCCTCAATCCAGGCGGACATGGAGTCTTCAGATTCTTTGCTTGAAGGAATCTCCATGTCGAACGGATCCACAGGTAGCTCCAGAAACTCTGCGAGATCCATATACTCGGAGCTTATACGAGGTTTTCCGTGAATCTTTGGCACATTGTCATGAACCACCCACTGACAACCTTCCCTCGCTCCTAAGCCAATTTTATACCGGGCGCCGCTTAACGCTGCAATAATTCCGCTTTTCAACAATCCCTGGGTGTCCACGATCCAATCATATCTTTCTCGACGAACCTCATTCATAGCTGCCCACCATTCGCGATGCAGAGTGATCATTTTCTTCGCTTTAAGCAGTTTTTTGAAGCGTTTGGTTGGCCAGATAATACTTCGGTTTAGTCCCGGGTGATGAGTGATGAGTGGTTCAGATTCGGGCTGAACCAGCCAGTCAATTTTTGCTGTCGGGAACTTTCTGTTAAATGCTCGAATGAGCGGTGACGCCATGACATTGTCCCCAATCGCGCTAAGCCGAATGATCAGGATTTTTTGGGGCGGAGTTTTTGCTCGTTTGTGAGGCATTGGGTCAGCTTTCGATCAATTGCCGCACGGGTATGCCTTGCTCCGCTAAGTAGTTCTTAACCTGAGGTATCGTGAAAGTTCCGAAGTGAAAGATGGAGGCCGCCAAAACTGCATCTGCTTTTCCGACCCTAATCGCATTTGTGAGGTGGCTCAACTTTCCTGCACCTCCCGAAGCGATGACTGGGACCTGTACGGCGTCACTTATGGCTCGATTGAGATCGTTGTCATAACCTTCTTTGGTTCCATCACAGTCCATGCTGGTGAGTAAAATTTCACCTGCTCCGCGTTTTACGACTTCCTTTGCCCAATTGACGGCATTCCATTCGGTTGGATTTCGTCCACCATGAGTGAAAACTCTCCAGCCTCCGATGGACTTGTCACGCTTGGCATCTATGGCAACGACGATGCAGCTGGTTCCAAAACGTTCGGAAGATTTATCAACCAAATCAGGTGTTTGCAGAGCTGAGGTATTCAGACTTACTTTGTCCGCCCCTGAGTGCAGCATGGCAGTGATGTCATCAATGGATCGAAGTCCGCCCCCTACGGTTAGGGGCATGAAACACTGAGAGGCGGTTCGTTCCACCACATCTCGCATGATCGCTCTCTCATCGCTCGAAGCTGTGATGTCCAGAAAAACAAGCTCATCTGCCCCTTGGGCCTCGTAGGCTTTAGCAGTCTCCACAGGATCTCCTGCATCGCGCAGTTCTTCGAAACGAATGCCTTTTACGACTCTTCCTGCAGTCACATCCAGACAAGGTATAATCCTTTTTGACAACATACCGCTAAAATAAAGGTTGAAAACGGTTCGAAGAAAACACTAAATTCAACACTTGGTTCAACTTCAATCGTTGAAATCAACGGATCTTAAGTTCCGTTTTTGAATTATCCGATTGAACTCGTTGAGGCGCGGTAGCCAAGTGGTAAGGCCGGGCTCTGCAAAAGCCCTATGCGTCGGTTCGATTCCGACCCGCGCCTCCATTTTATTATGCGGTTTTCGGGAAAAGTTGCCAAAACGATTGGCATCTTTTTGTTACCTTACGTTGCTCGCACGCTATATCTTACAGTGCGACACGGTAATTTGTCGGGTTATTATGTTCTGTGTAAATATGATGGTTTTTCCTTAAGGTGTTGATTAAGAGGTTTTTGCTGGTGTGGCACTAGATTTGCGTTTTCTGGAGAATGCAAAAACACATTTTACGAGATAGGCCGATTGAAACGTTAAGAGGATTGGCAGCACTTTTATTAGTTGCTTATCATTCGATAGAGGTATCGCCAGAAGTTCCAAAAGGATCAGATGTTTATGCATATTTTGCCTACACCTTCTCTATGATAAGGATGCCGCTCTTCACTGTAATCTCTGGTTACGTCTACGCGATGCGACCGTTATTGTTTCAGCAACCCAACTGCAGTCTTCGGTTTTTTACAGGCAAGGCACGTCGTCTTTTACTTCCCCTGTTTGGTGCTACAGCAATTTACGCTGGGTTGAGATGGGTTGGCGGATCAGAACCAGAGGCAAGTGCCGAGTGGTGGGAATGGTTGAGTTTCTTTACCCATTCTTATCATGTCTATTGGTTTTTACAGGGTTTATTGTGGGTTTTCGTTTTCACATGGATACTGGAAAAGATGAAGCTACTCTCAAAATTGAAGTCTTTTATTCCTGTTTTTATCATAACAACTGTTATGGGTTCGGTCATGCCAGGTAGTGACTTGTTCAGTTTTTGGGCATTGGGCTACTTAGCACCATTCTTTTTGCTGGGGCTTGGATTACGCAGGTTTGAGCATCAACTCAATATACTATGGGTCTCCCGATTGATGGCAGGCGTTGCTATTGCGTCACTGTTGCTTCAACAGATGATATGGTGGAAGGATCTTCCAATAAACATTACTAGGTTCAGTTGGATGAGTGCTCTTGTAGGTATGTCCTGTTGTTGGATATTGGTTTACAAGCGCTTCCATTTCAAGCCACTGGCAAAGATCGGTAAAGATGCTTTTCCAATTTATCTCTACCATCTTATTGGAATTGCAATAGCCACCATGTTACTCAGGACAATGGAGATAAGCGGGAATACAGTGGCTCTGTTTTTCTTAAAAGTTTTAATGGGAGTTGGCCTACCGATGTTGATGAATGAAGTACTCAAGAGAAATTCTGTAACGCGACTAATCTTCCTCGGTTTAAAAAAGTCTAAGAAACGCGGGAACTATGGGCCTCATAAAAATCCAATATTTATGACAGGTTCTCCACAACGAAGTTAACCTTATCATAGTTAGGCATTTATAATCGCTTCTCGTTGCCTAATTTAAATTTGATGTCACATTAGGTTTTATGAAGGGAATCGTATTCACGGGTTTCTTGGAAATGGTGGAAACCGAGTTCGGAATGGACGTCGTCGACCGCATTACCCAAGACCCAGCCTTGTCCTCACACGGATCCTATACTGCGGTAGGAAATTATCCGCATGATGATATGTTGAAGTTAGTAGCAAGCCTGTCAGAGACTGTCGGTTTGTCTCCCAGAGATTTGGTGTTTGCATTCGGTAAATACCTGATGAATCACTTCTATGAGAACTATCCAGTGTTTTTTGAAAACACGACGGGTTCTATTGATTTTTTGAAGGGAATTGAAGAGGTCATTCATACTGAAGTTCGCAAATTGTATCCAGATGCAAATTTACCGGTTGTCGATACCTCTTTTGACGAAGCAGGCGCTTTGCACATGCACTATAAGTCTGATAAACCATTTGCGGATCTGGCGGAGGGACTCATTGAGAGAAGTATCGAAATATTTGATGATGGTTGTACCATGCAACGCCTTGAGTTCAAGAATACAGATGGAACCAGTGCTCATTTTGTAGTGGCTCCCGGTCATGAATGACGAACATCAAACCGATCTTTGGAAAAGACAGTATGAGCGAGAAAAGCGAGCTCGGAAGGAAGCAGAGCGCTTGCTGGAATCGAAGAGTCTTGAACTCTTTCGAGCGAATTCTTCACTAAAGGACTTAAACGACAACCTAGCTGAAAAGGTAGAGTTAAGCACTCAAAAGCTCCGTTCGCTTACTGAATCGTTGTTGCATATGTCCTTTGATACCTCCGACAATATTACGAGGCTTACTACAGCGGCGGGGGAAATCTTAAAGGCTACAGGTTCGCTATATATGCGTATTGATCCTTCTCAAGATCCATCACACTGGATAGGATCGAATCGAACCGATGACATTGAGTCGATTGAGGAATTCGTATCTTTTGCTCGAACACAAACCCATTTCTTTGAAACACCTCATCGGTTATCCATCGACGAAATTAAGACTGATACTATATCACTTCGTATAGGAAACTACTGCGTAGAGGAAATCTCGATACATCCCGTAAAACTTAAGGGTAATGCGCTTGGATCATTGATTTGCTTCTTTGAGGAATCGCAGGATGAGCCAGAGGAGCAAATGCAATTATTGGCAATCTTGGCTTCTGCCATTGCAAATGAAGAAAAGCGCTTTGCCGACTTACAGTCGAAATCACTAGTTGAACGGGATTTAGTGGAAACCAGTCTGGAACTGGATCGGTTCTTTAATGTATCGCTCGATTTGTTGGGAATCGTCAGTACAGACGGTATTTTCAAACGACTTAATCCTGCATGGGGTCAAGTTTTGGGATACCCTACTCAAGAGATCGAGGGCTGTAGTATTGCAGATTTTGTCCATCCGAAGGATTTGACACGATTTCGTGATATTTTGGACTCTTTCGAAGCAGGAATTCCTGTCAAAGGCTTTCAGATCAGGCTGAGATGCAGCAACGGGGAATACCGCTGGATCGAATGGAGAGCCGTTTATGATGGAAACTCCTCTGTTTTTGCCGCGGCACGTGACATTACCGATCGTCTAGAAAATGAGACGTCTCTCAAAAAAGCAAAAGAAGAGGCCGAAGCTGGTACTGCAGCGAAATCAATGTTTTTGGCGAACATGAGTCATGAAATCCGAACTCCACTCAACGGTATCATCGGAATGGGCCGTTTGCTAATGGATGAGGGGCTCAATGAGCGACAACGTCATTATGCCGTATCTGTAAAAACGAGTGCCGAAGCCCTCATGTCGATCGTGAACGATATCTTGGATTTTTCCAAAATTGAAGCGGGTAAATTAGAACTTGAACCGACTAGTTTCAATTTGCTGAACTTCGTGGATGACATTACGGACATTCTGTACACAAAGGCTGATTTGAAAGGACTTCACTATGCCTCAATTGTGGATCACCGTATTCCTTCTAACTTGATTGCAGATTCCAGTCGCCTTCGCCAAGTCTTGCTCAATCTTGGTGATAATGCGGTCAAATTTACGAAGTCTGGCAAAGTAGCACTTCATCTCGACTATCTCGGTGAAGAAAATGGGAAAATTGGTATTAAATTTCGAATGCTGGATACTGGAGCGGGTATACCTGATATTGATAAGGAACATATTTTTGGTCTTTTTAATCAATCGTCTGCAAACATCGACGTTAAATCGAGTGGAACAGGGTTGGGTCTGGCTATTTGCAATCGCTTGATCCATATGATGGGAGGGACTATTACCGTTAGCGATCATCAACCACAAGGTAGCAGATTTGAATTTACACTACAATTGGAGCGTTCGGGTAGTGAAGAGTTAGATCGCGTGGAGGTCGGTGGAATCTTGCCACATGTGATTATCACAACTCCTAACAAGGATCATAGCCTCCAATTGAAAGAATCCCTACTGAGGTTTGGTCTGAAGAGTGAGTTCGTACCCTGTGGTAAGAACTGGATTCGGGACAAAGAATCTGAATTGGAAAAAACAGGTCAAAGCTTTTTGTGGTTTCAATGTTATTGCTATCGGAGTCAATCGTGTCGAGCGATTCTGGATGCCCGCAAAACACAACTACCTTCAAATATGAATGGCCATTTGATCCTGATTGCTCCAGACAGAGATTCTATTCCATCTATTGATCGAAATGCCTCCAGTCTATTAGATCAACCCATTGAATTTCGTAGTATCCATGAAATACTGGTCAATTTAATCGACTATATAAAAATCCCATCACCTGAAGGCGAAAAGGAAGCTTTTGGGTTAGATAAGCACCTGGATGGCAAGAGAATCTTGTTAGCTGAAGACAATGCAATTAACCAGGAATTGATGAAAGGCATACTCGAAAAAATGGGAGCATCGTGTATCTGTGCTCATGATGGAAAGGAAGTAATTCATTTAGTGAAAAGACAACCTTTTGACCTAATCTTGATGGATGTCCGCATGCCCCAAATGGATGGGTTGGAAGCTACAAGAATTCTTCGATCAGAAGGATACTCCTTGCCGATAATAGCAGTCACTGCTAATGCAATGGATCAAGATCGTGAAGACTGTTTCGCCGCAGGAATGAATGGATTCCTCCGAAAACCATTCACATTGGATGAATGGGATAAGGAGATGAATCGCATATCAGGTCACCCCAAAATCAGTGAAGCTAATGCGAATCTTGAACCAGCGGCTGAATCCAAGGATAGCGACCTCTTTGAACAGACTGAAGCATTTTTAGGTGGAGATCGAAAGATGGTGAGTATCTTTCTTCAAAAATTTATGCAACAGAGTGATGAATTGATCGGTGACTGGATTGGACAGGATGTGGAAACCATAAGGGATCGAATGCATAAACTCTGTGGAAGTTCGGCTCAACTCCGCCTGGAGTCGTTCTCGAAAGTTTGTTCAATTGGAGAGCAAATCTGCATGAAACAACCCATTGACCAATCTGAAGTTGAAAGAGCAATGAAGGATATTCATGATCATTATGGTTCTCTCAAAGAGCAAATTCTCAACTACCTCAAAATGAACCCGCTTAATAAAGATGAGTAAAAGGAAAGCTCCTCCCATTTTAGTCGCAGACGATGATTCCATCCTGCGGGATCTTTTGAGTCTTCAGTTGGATCGAGCTGGTTTGAATGCTGAAACTTTTGAAGACGGTGCAGATCTTCTTCCCGCTGTGAATGAAGATACCCAAGTGTGCATTCTCGACTTAAAAATGCCGATCATGGGCGGAATGGAATGCCTGAAAAAAATTAAAAAAAAGAATCCAGACACTGAGGTCATCATACTTACCACCGTAAATGAGGCAAAAGACGCGCTACAGGCAATGAAAGATGGTGCGTTTGACTACATCACCAAACCTTTTGATCCTGATGAATTAGTTTTATCCGTTCGCAAAGCCAGCCAACTCAACAAAGCATCAAAAACTGTTGATGAACTGAGAACATCAGTTGGTTTCTCTCCATACGCTTCAGGTGTGATTGGTGAAAGTGATGCAATGATGCGTATTAGGAAACTGATTGGTCGAGTTGCACCATCTGAAAACCCTGTGCTGCTAACGGGTGAAAGTGGAACGGGAAAGGGCCTTTTAGCCAGAGAAATTCACGCTAAAAGCCTTAGGAAAGATAAACCGTTTATTACGGTGAGTTGCCCATCTCTACCGAAAGATCTGCTGGAAAGTGAAATGTTTGGTCATGAAAAAGGAGCCTTTTCGGGTGCGGTTGCACGACGATTAGGTAGAGCCGAGCTTGCCAATGGTGGCACCCTATTTCTTGATGAGATCGGAGAGATGCCATTAGAGCTACAACCCAAGTTGCTAAATTTTCTTCAGGAAAAGACCTTCTTCAGAGTGGGTGGAGAAAAGGAACTTGAGGCAGACGTCAGGATTATTGCCGCTACGAATGCAGACCTAAAGGCAGCGGTGAGCGAGGGTTCATTTCGAGAGGATTTATATTTCCGCCTCAATGTGCTGCCTTTGGAGATTCCGCCTCTCAGACAACGAGACTCCGATGTATTGCTACTTGCACAAAGGTTTCTTGAGCGAGCAGCTGAACGAGAAAAAATTGCAGTTCCAACTCTTGCTAAAACAGCAGAACGACTTCTATCCGATTTTACCTGGCCAGGGAATGTCAGGCAGCTCGAAAACGCAATTGAGCGAGCTTTTGTCTTGCGCATAGATGAGGATCGTATCGATGTAGACGATATTCCTGATGACATTAAGTCAGGCGACAGTTCTGTGCAAAGAGGTGCATCGTTGGTTGGAATGACCTTGGATGAGATCGAACGCGAAGCCATCATTCAAAATCTAAAAGCATGCGGTGGAAATAAAGCTCAAACCGCCCGTCGACTTGGGATAACAGAAAAGAGTATTTACAACAAAATGAAACGTTTTGGGATCTAATCCAATTACCCAACTATCGTTTCAATTTGGTAGGATACATCTTTCAGGAATCAGAATAGAGTGCTGTAAAGTTTACTGTGTTGTCCGCATCCAACTGCGACCTAATTACAAATATAGAAGCTTTAAGCTATTCATTATTAGGAGTTTAGGAATCTTAGATGAAACTTGGCATTCTTGATGCGATTAAATGGATGAATTTCGAATTTATCCATGAAAAACATCAACACCAAGATTATCCCATTTCAGCAGCACTCACATGCAAAGCGAGTGTTGGTAGCGGATCACAACAATGTTCACATCAAGGAAGTATCCCAAACACTCTTAAAAGAGAACGTTCAGGTCACAGCTGTGACAAGTTCATTCCAACTTAATATTTTGATCACTGAGCCCTATGAGGTGCTCCTTATCGACACCGAGTTACCTGGCTTAGAACTCAGCGAGTTCATGCGTGGGCTTCACAATTTGCAGCCTGAATTACCCGTTATTCTGATGAGTTCGATGATCGAGATCACTACTTTTTCGCGAGCTCAACTACGCGGAGTCGTCGACTACATGGCTAAGCCTATCGACCCAAAGTTCCTCATCGGCTCTATTGAACGTGCGATGAGACTGGGAGCTAAACGTATGAGTGCCTAAGGGAAGGTTAAAGATCATGAAACATAGCAACATTTCGGTCCTGATCGTGACCTACAACTCTGAAGACGAGATTCTGAACTGTCTTCAATCCATAAAGGCTCGAGATTTCAGCGGAAATTTAGAGTTAATCGTGGTGGACAACAACTCCAGCGATGACACCGTTCATCGGATCGAATCTTCCTCTGACAATATTCGATTACTAAAAAATACGTGGAACAAGGGTTTCGCAAAAGCCTGCAACCAAGGGATTGAAGCTTCAGATAGTGAATTTGTTTTTTTGGTGAACCCAGACTCCATTTTAGATGCGGGTTGTTTGGAACGAGCAGTTGCAAGAATGAACACTGATCCACAGATCGGAATTCTAGGTGGTAAACTAATTAATACTGATCAAAGTGAAGCGCCATCCGCAAGAAGCTTTCCCACGCTCATCCGTAAAATTCAACAATACTTTAATCAGCCTGATTTGATGGAAATCAAGGCGGCCCAATCCGGAGACATGATGGAGGTAGAATGGGTTCCAGGAGCATTCACTTGTATTCGTCGTGAAATGCTCAATGAGATTGGACTATTTGATGACCGCTTCTTCCTCTATTATGAAGAGACCGATCTATGTAAACGGGCACGCAATTCGGGGTGGAAGGTTGTTTATGACCCAGCCTGCCATATCCAACACATCGGAGGAGCATCCAGTGTTTCACTCGAAGAAGAATCATTCAGTGACTCAGGCAGTCAATTGACTCGCTTCCGGCTATATTCAGAATGCCTCTATCACCGCAAACATGGAGGTTTAGCCGCGGTATTGGGCACTCTTGGGTTTGAGTGCTGCTGGCAAATGGTCAGAGCCATTCGCTATCTACCACGAAAGTCACGTCCCGTGATAAAGGACAAGTATGAGGACGCGACCGATACGATTAGGATCATCCTACGAACACTCTCCGATACAAAAAACGGAAAACTATCACCCTGCAAACCCTGGTAAAATGAAACACCTCATTCATACAATCTCTTCAGATCTACAGACTTACGATGGCAACTTTTTAGCACAAGGATTCTGGGCACTGAGTGTCTGTCGATTGGGTCAGTGGCGCTACGATATCTCGATTCCACTGGTGCGAAAGTTTTTTTCTGTGTGCTACAAATTGAGTTATAAAGTGGTGCAGGTGCTAACAGGCATCGAATTGCCCGCAGAGGCCACCGTTGGGAAAGGGACCCGAATCGATCATTTTGGAAATATCATCATCAGTGGGTATGCAAAAATCGGCGACGAATGTGTGATACGCCAAGGTGTAACAATTGGACTAAAAAACGAAGCTGAACCCTGCGCCCCAGTAATTGGAAATCGAGTAAACATTGGCGCAGGAGCAAAAATTCTAGGGAACATACACATCGGTGATGATGTGGAAATCGGAGCAAACGCAGTGGTCATCCAAGATATACCCGAACACTGTATCGCAGTCGGAATACCTGCGAAACCCAAGAGGAAAACATCATGAAGACACATGCAAACGCAAATTTGGAAATCGATGTGGTCATTATCGGACTTAACTCCGAAAAAACCCTCGAATCATGTATCAGGAGTGTCAGACAGGCGTCGATTCACATGAAGCAAGTAAATGTATATTACGCAGACGGTGGTTCCACTGATCGCAGTATACAAATCGCTAGCGATTTGAATGTGGAAATCGTAAAAGTCTTGCGGGAAACCCCAACACCAGGCTCGGGACGCAACGCAGGATGGCGTCAGGGGAGGGCCCCTTATGTTCAGTTTTTGGATGCGGATACTGAAATGCATCCCGAATGGTTGGAAAATGCGGTTGCTGTGCTACAGCAGGAAGGTATCGCAGCTGTTAGTGGCGATCGTGAAGAAAAACATCCGGAAGAATCTGTATACAACTGGATCGCATCTCTAGAGTGGAATCCCGAGGAAGGTATCGTAGAAGCTTTTGGTGGTGATGTCATGATACGCCGCGAGGTGCTTAAGACTACTGGCGGCTATGATGAAGATTTAGTGGGAGGCGAAGATCCTGAATTTAGCCAACGTATTCGAAAAGAAGGATGGAATATCGTCAAAATCGATACGCCCATGACGGTGCACGACATGGCAATGCATAAGACCCAACAATATCTAAAGAGAGCTTATCGTACTGGCTATGGTTACGCCGCGGTGACCCATCGTCACGGTTTGTTAAGTAACTCTTTTTGGGGATATGAAATGAAGCGCATAGTGTGTCGTGGTGGTATTGGATTATCCGCTCTATTAGCCTCAATTGCTTTGGGCTTCTGCGATGCAAAGTGTGCGATCATCGCTTTCTCGTTGGGTGCTCTTCTCATCCTTTTTCCTAGAATTTTTAGTGTTTCCAAATTCCAACGTACCCTCGGTATTGGCCGAAAGGACGCGGGCGTCTATGCATGGCACTGTTCATTTGTGATCATTCCCGAATTTCTTGGAACGCTTCGTTATTATTTCGGTCAATTGTTCGGATGGCCACTTCGCAATAAACGACCTCATTCAGAAAATTCATCCAGCTTTGGTGCCGGGAAAATCGTAACTTTGTTATTTGCGTTGATGTTGCTCTGGTTACCTTCCGAAGCAAAAGCATCTGAGAAGGATATCACTCAACTCCAGCAGGAGGTGTTTCCGTTCACTACTGGGGTTGCCAAGCAAGAATGGAGCTATGCTTCTTTGCAGGATGTGGAGGCATTCTCAGATTCAGTACCAACCGAATATCTCTTAGGTGCTGGCGACATCTTCAGTGTGATGGTGCGGGATCGCCCCGAAGTGAGCATAGAAAACGTAACCATCGCCCCGGATGGTAATGTATCTCTGCCACGTGTCGGAATTTTGAATGTGGAAGGGATGACGGTCGCCGCTCTATCTGAAGAAATAAGGGGCGTGCTCGAACAGTATTATGAGATCCCCGATATCACCATTCACATGAGGGAATTCAACAACAACAAAGTCTTTGTTCTTGGTCGGGTCGCGAATCCGGGCCTCATCCATTTCAAAGGTCATGGCACGTTACTCGAAGCCATTTCGATGTCGGGTGGGTTGCCAACTGTCGCCGAACAGGCGTTCTTAACAAGGGCTGTAATTTTTCGTGGTCGGGATGCGGTTATCTGGGTCGATCTAAGAGAGCTGCTCAATTATGGACAAATGGGACTTAATCCTCGTTTAAGAAACAACGACATCGTTTACATCCCAGAAAGCGATGATGAACTGGTGTATGTAATTGGCCAGGTGGAAAGACCAGGCGCAGTTCGCCTGAAAAGTGAACTGACAGTGCTCGACGCGGTGATGTCTGCCGGCGGTCCCACCCGCGATGCAAAAATGGGAAATGTATATCTCATCCGGCAAGTAGATGGTGAAGGCTACGTGGAAAAGATCAATTTGAAGGAGTTCATCCGCAACGCTGATTTTTCAAAAGACTATCTCTTAAAAGACGGCGACCTGATCTATGTCAGCACCAAGACATTGGAAGAGATCAATTATGTTGTGAAAGCCATCACTCCATCATTGATTTGGCTGCCGATTGCAAAGTAACAACTCACACTGCAATTACCATGAGTAACATCACTGCAAGCCAGATTCCGGGGAAAAAGAACAAACCCTTCGATCCGTTGGTGTTCCTTTTATCAAGAGGTCTAAGCATTGCGATATTTGGAGCATTATTGCTCCTGATCACCACCCCTCTGGCACTCAAGAAAGCGAAACCTTTCTATGAAACCTCCGGAAACATGATGATCACTCCAGAGCTCAAGCAATACCTCAATCAGAATGAGGATACCATCACTGGAAGCTTTAAGGACTATGCAAGGACACAAGTTCACCGGCTGACGACAGAAGATGTGCTTGCTGAAGCCTTGCAAAAACTTGATCGGGAAAGTTGGCCAGCATATCTGCGCCATGTTGAAGAACCTGAAGTCGCTGCCAGAATTCTCAAGCGCCGCATCAACGTTGAGCACCTCACGCGTTCCTATCTTATTCAAATTAGTTTGGGCGATGGGAACCCAGGTGGTTTAGCTGAAATGATCAATTCGATCATGAACAGCTACATCCAAAAGCTCCAGCAGGAGCAGGAAGATCAGACGGCTCGAAGAGTGACTTACATTCGCAAAGAAATGGAGCGAAGTGATGACCAAATTATAGAGATAAGACAACGGATTGCAGAAATCGGTGATGCGCTAAAGAGCAATGCATTCAATGATAATCAAAACCTAAACTATCAATACGTCGTTGAGCTACAGAAGGACTACCTCGAAGCATATACCGAATCCATTCGCAGCAGAAATTTTCATGAATTTGAGGAGATCAAGGCCGACCGTTTTAATCCAGAGGATCTTCACGTCTACGCTAAGGAATCAGTCTCCCGAAATGAGGCCATTTATTTAGTGAAAAACTGGACTTACCAGCAACTTCAGGAGCTGAGGGCCTCAATCGACGGTCTTACTGCCCAAAATCCGGATCGCATCTATGTGGAGACACGTATGGATGCGATGAATGATTATCTGGAAACTTTCGAAAAGGATCTTTATGGCTCCTTTTTGAGCGTTATGCAGGAGAAATCTGAATATGAACTCACTCAGAAACTGTTTAACTCTGAAGGACATTTCGAAGCGATTGATGATGTCGTAGAGGAATTGAAAACAAGCTTGGCAGAAGCTCGTTTGGAGTTCGAAAACAGCAGTCGTTTAATCGCTGAAGGAAAAGAGTTGCGCAGTCAGTTATCTGAACAGACCAGCCGAAAAAGTTTCCTCTCAGGACTATTATCAGAGGTGTCACTGGAAGCGAAAGCCCCTCTAAGAATTCAAATCGAAGAAATGGCCAGTGCTCCCTTAGGACCCATCGGAAATAGCAAAATGAAAATGCTATTGTTGGCTTTTGCAGTTGCTCTGGGGCTGCCTGGGTTGGTATTTCTTGCATTCGATCTTTTGGATGATCGAATCCGAAGAAAATCCGATCTGTCAGCAGCAGTGGGTGCGGAGCCTGTCGGTATTGTTCCTCAGTTAACAGGAGCATCTCATGATGAACGCATTCCTGAGATCAATCGAATTGCAGTTCGTTTTGAACAGGACCAAAGACAAAACGACTCCAATGTTTTCATGGTTGCCGGGGTGGATCCTCGCCGGCATCAACACGATTTTTGCGATCAGTTGGCATTGTCGCTTGCTGAATACAGTGGCAGAATCGTGGTCGCGGATTTTGGTGAAGAACTGGATCTCGACTACCCTGATAATGTTACCCGACTCTCTTTAAAGTTTAAGGATAGCCGACGTGAATTGTTGGAACAGCTCGATCTGCTTAAAAGGACATATGATTTTGTGATCATTGATGGCGGATACCTCAAGGGTCATGCAACGACTCAGTATCTCATTCCGGAAGCAGATGCAGTTATCTTCACAGCATGGGCGAATAATACTCGATTCAAAGAGCTCCGTGAAAGTTTGCTGCTGTCTCACTCTCTTGGCGTTCGAGCGATATCATCTGTTTTATGCGGAGCACAACCTGAAAAACTAGACGAAGTAATCGACTACAAAAACAAGGTGTTTGGTTACATCTCGGCACTACACCGACTCTTTGAGTCAGTGATATTCAAGCCTAAACGAGTCTAATTTCGCCATTCGCATTTAGTCATCAATTCCCCGATAGAATGCATACAATCACCCAAACCATCCGTAAATCTGCCGTTCGCCTACAGTTTGATCCATTACCGAAGAACTTAAGATCCAGATCAAATGTCTGTCTGATCAATGGTCTCTTTCACGTCGGCAGTAGCCAGATCCTTCGATTTATTGGTAATTTGATGCTGACAAGGTTGTTGTTTCCAGAAGCTCTTGGACTTATGGCCCTTGTGAATGCAGTCATCATTGGATTCGACATGATATCCGATATGGGACTGCAACCCGCTGTGATCAAAAAGAAGGGACTACTTACAAGTGACTATCTCAACACAGGCTGGACGCTTCAGATCATCCGAGGCTTTGCTCTTTTTGGGATTACCATTCTACTCGCCTATCCGGTGGGATTGTTTTTTGAAAGACCTGAGGTTTATTGGATTCTACCATCGTTGGGTTTGGTAAGGTGGGTTACAGGTTTTCGCTCCGTATCAATTTGGTTGATCGAAAGAGATTTGAAACCGACACGGCATACGGTTCTAAACTTCATTAGTTCTGCAATCGGGATCGGTAGTTCCATATTGTTGGCAATAGGATGGAAGCACGTCGGCGCATTGGTTGTGGGCAACTTAATATGGGCAATTTCGAATACCTTGGGATCCTTTTTGATAAGATCAGGACACCAACATCGATTGATGTTTGATCGAGAAGCATTGTCGGATTTTCTCAAATTTGGTAAGTGGATCATTATCAGCTCAGGGCTTGTCTTTTTGGGATTGCAAGGAGACAAACTTCTCTTAGCCAAGGTTCTCGATGCGCATACCCTTGGTCTATACACTCTGGCTTTGTTTCTGATTCAAGCCTTCACCGGAATGGTGAGTGCAGTCTCCACGAAAGTGCTTTTACCACTTTATTCCAGAGAAGGAGCTGATGATCAGAACCGAAACATGTTTCATATGATGCTTTGGGGGACCATGCCTTTCATTTTCATGATGATTCTGGGAGGTGACCGCATCATCGATAGCTTATATGATTATCGCTATCATCGTTCCGGTGAGATGTTAGAATATCTGGCCTTAGCCATTCCACCCATGATATTGCGATTTCTTCTATCACCCATGTTTTTGGCAAAGGGTGATTCCTTTCGTAAAATGTTGCTAAGTGTCTTCGAGGCCGTGCTTGTGATCGCATTCATGCTATTTGGTTACATGAAAGCAGGCATATATGGCTTCATTTTTGGATATAGCATCGCTCAATATCTACTCTATTTTGTGACACGGATCCTATTGTGGAAGCACCAACCGTTCATTTACCGAGGTGAATGGATTTTCTTAGTCATCGGCAATCTGGTCGGATCTCACGAATGGATGTGGCTCACCAAGCTGGTATTTTAGGACAGTAAATTCTACTGTCCATGTTGCAGCGTCCTAGAATTACTACAGTTGATTCAATATTAAAAGAAATTTAAAAATCTTTATGTTGTTCATTAGTAATGACTTAAGAGTTTGAGGTAAAATGGTATGAAAGATGGATTATACCTTTCATGCTTAAAGATTTTTGGAAAGAAAACCGTGTTGGTTACGCAGCTGGACCAGGTGATGTAGTTGGGACTTTTCGTCATTGGTTAGCGGATCATCATGATCCACGTGAACATGCTGTGACTTATTCGGGCACCTTTTTAAAGTGGTGTCAGGAGGAAGGAGTTCGAGCAAGCGTACGTTCGAGTTGTTTGAATTTGGACCATGCATCCTCACAAAGTATTTCGGTAAGTAATAAAGGTTCTCACACAGCGGGCAAGAGTGGTATTGCTTACCATCTCGGAAGATTGCGCGATGCATTATCATTTACGAAGTGGGTTTTTCAATTTCAGCCAGCAAAACTAGTCGCTACAGGTGATGATATTCCCAACTGGACTCTATGTGCTTATCGTTTGATGGGCATCAATGTCATACGCAGCCTTCACTGCCGACTACCTCAACACAAAGGACTGCGTCGGATATTAGAAAACACCTTTTTTCGATTCAGCGCAGATGGATTTTTAGTGGTTAGTCAGTTGATAGAGGATGTTGTCAAAAAGATCGGGGTGAAAGAGAACACCCCGATCGAACGTTTCTATCCTCAATTTCACATCAAGCAACCCCATCCAGTTCGTCCTGCCAATAATATCTGGCCCAGAAGCATTCTGTTCGTCGGGAGGATAGAGAGAAACAAGGGAATCTTCGATTTGTTGGATGCGTTTGAACTGCTCAATCCAACGGTTAGAAAACAGTGTGCACTAGAGTTTGTCGGCAATGGTAGTGCGCTCGAAGCACTCGCCAATGAAGTGCGTCAAAAGGGTCTGGCTCAGCAAGTCTTCTTTCACGGTCATTTGGAAAAAGAGGAATTGTCGGCTGCCTATGAAAACAGCTCCGTGGTCGTGGTCCCAACAAGATCCGATTTTGTAGAAGGCTTTAATAAAGTAGTGATTGAAGGGCTACTTTACGGAAAAAAGGTAGTTGCGAGTGATCAATGCCCGAGCGCTATAGAATTTTCAGAGTATTTAGAAGTATATCAGGCGAATGATGTGAGGAGCCTTCATACTCAGATTGAGCAAGCGCTACAAGACGGTTCAGAACACCCAAATTCATTCTACTTTAACTGGCATGGAAGTAAGAGACCCGACTGGGCTTCCGCACTGAGCAATGTCATTGATCATGTCTCTTCCCTAAGGAGCAAGTATGCTTCAAAAAACTTCCTTAATATCAGGCCTGTTTCGAATACCCAATTCGTTTATGTCGTTGCAGAGCAATGTAATCCGGAATGGCCCTCGGTTCCACGGGTCACCTACCAATTGATTCGCCATCTTGCGGAGCATGTAAATATCACACTCGTCACACATGAACGTAATCAGAAAGCCATCACAAAGACACCCTTTATACAAAATGCGATTTTTGTGAAAGAACCCAACTGGGTTAAGAGATACTACTCATGGATTGTTCGGTTCATTCCAGGCAGAGCCTCAAACTGGCCACTTTTTCATGCATTCACTTATCCGGTTTTTGACTCATTCGATCGTCGTGCCACAAGTATTTACAAAGAGCTCGAAAGTAAGGGTCACAGGTTTGACCTGATATGGGCCCTCTCTCCCATCCTGCCACGCTATCCCTACCGACTTGCACAAGAGACTGATCGTGCGCCCATGATGTTGGGACCTGTCAACGGTGGTTTGCCATTTCCGAAAGGATTCGTGAAACGCTCTCTGTCCGAGTTCTCAGCATTCAATTTCCTACGAGTGATAGCAGAAAAAAATCCAACTCTCAGGAAAACCTATCAATATTCGAATCTCGTGCTATCCGGATCTCGATTCACTGAACAACTCGTCAATGCACGCCGAGGGTCGAATTCGGTCAGTCCCTATTTTCCAGAAAATGGAATTGATGATCGCTTCTTCAGCAACAAACCAGCAATCCGCAAGGATGGGGAGCCTCTGAAGCTGCTTTTTGTGGGTCGACTCACTCCATACAAGGGTGCGGATATGCTCATCCAAGCACTCGCGAAATTGAAACAGCGAGGGATTGATTCGATTGAACTTAGAGTAGTTGGCGACGGTTCTCAATTGAAAGAACTTCAGGACTTATCTAAGGCGTTAGAGCTCGATGATCAAATCACATGGGTCGGACGTATTCCACCCGAAGCCGTTTCAATCGAATATCAAAAAGCTCATGCGTTTGTGTTTCCATCCATTCGGGAGTTTGGGGGAGCAGTTGTACTCGAAGCGATGGCTTCGGGATTACCATGTGTGATTCCTGATTATGGAGGAATTGGAGAATTTGTAACTCATTCATGTGGTTTCAAAACCTTCCCAAAATCACCCGAGTCCATGATCAATTTTCTGGCTCAGAGCGTGCATACCTTATGGGAAAATGAAGCCCTGCGGCAAAAGATGGGTGCAGCAGCGATCGAGGAAGCTCAGCAGCATAAATGGTCCAATAAGGCCAATTTACTCAAGCGGTCGATTGATACTTTAACCCAATGGGATGCGTATCGGGCGGAAATGAACACAGCCCAACAAAAATCTGCATGAAGCCAACGGTTACATTGATGCTGTGGGGTTGGATACCATTTGTTGGAATCCTGTTCTGCTACTTTAACACTCGGAGAGCGGTCATTGCCGCCTATGTGTTGGCATGGTTGTTTCTGCCAAACTACACGATCGAGTTTTCCGGTTTGCCTGAGATTAACAAAGTCACTGTGGCAACTATTGGGGTGTTGATGGGCATCGCGATTTTCGATCGCTTCTGCTTCGAAAGATGGAAATTCAGCTGGATGGACGGCGTTGCTCTTTTGTGGTGTGCAACTACGGTATTTGCATCGCTTGCAAATGATTTGGGCCTCTATGACGGACTATCGGCATTCAAGGATGCTATTTTGGTGTGGTTCATTCCATACGGCATCGGCAAGCTCTATCTTCAAGATTGGAAAGCGGCCAAAGAGCTACTCTGGGGCATCTTTTTAGGTGGTCTCTTGTATGTTCCTTTTTGCGTCGTCGAAATCCTCATGAGCCCGCAATTTCATAACTGGGTTTATGGGTTTCACCCTCATGAATTTCAA
>JAKSBQ010000342.1 GCA_022361075.1 Opitutales bacterium
CTTCTACTTTGAGAAAATCAACCTAAATATATATAGTTTTTAAAATGAGTTATTTTGAAGAATAAATTGAAAATTACGTGAATATATATTCGCACATGAAATTTGAAGATGTATCGTTTCGCGTAAGTGGATATCTTCGGTATTAAGAACAAAGTCAAATAGAGGTTTGTATATGAGTTGTTATTTATGCCGTTTTCCAGACCATTTTACGAACTGATCAGGTGCTGGATGGTAAACCTCTTCTAACTGAGAATGGCTCACTGTTTTTGCAAAAACATTCTCCTGACCCAGTATAGATATATCGTATCCTTCAAAACGGGCTAGTTTTACTTTGTTTCCCCAACTCTTTTTTTGCTCAAATTCGATACAGTCCTCTGCATTTATCGAAAGTTTTTTGTCCTCCCATATTTCGATGGTATGATCGCTTCGTAAGTTATTTAGACGTAAAGCATTCCAAAAACCTTTTTTCCAAGAACTCACGATCCACTTTTCTTTCCGATCCAAGTTTTTGGATCCAATGCAAGCAGATGCCAGATGGAGCGAGCTGTAGTTAAATATCTGGGAATTCGTAACTCCCAAAACTTTGCTCCAGGTTTTCACTGACATTAGCGTAAGTCTTATGCCCAGAATACTGCCTGGCCCTCTACAGTAACAGAGGGAAGAAATTTGCTTAAGATCTATGTCTGTTTGATCAAGTAATTGTTTGCACAAGGGGAACAACCCATCGGTTGCGGTTTGTTCTGATTGTTGGACTGTGAGACATTCCGATTCTTTAAAAATAGCCAAATTGAGAATCGGTGTTGCCGCGTCAAGAACCATCCAATAACCAGCTGGTGGACCCAGGTTAATATCGAAAGGATCGGTCATTACGTTTACTAATTTCGATATCTTCTTCTCAGATTAGTGGGAAGAATGCCCATTTCCTCTCTATATTTTGCGACGGTCCTACGGGCAATCTTGATATCTTTTTCACCCAGTATTCTCACCAGTTCTTGGTCGCTATAAGGTTTGGATGGATCTTCGCTTTCGATAATTAGAGCAATACTCTCTTTAACACTCTTGTTGGAAACAGACTTTCCAGAAGAAGACTTCAGTCCAGGCGTGAAAAAATACTTAAACTCGAATACCCCGTGCGGAGTTTCAATATACTTATTCGCGATTGCCCGGCTAATCGTGGTCTCATGCACCCCAACCGCCTCTGCGACTTGGCTCATCGTGAGGGGTTGCAAACCCGATACGCCTTTTTCAAAAAAATCGTACTGAAAGTGTAAAAGTTGTTTGGTAATTCTTTCAATTGTTTGTTGTCTTTGTTCAATCGAACTCATCAGGAACTTACCCGATCTCATTTTATCCTGAATATAGGCCTTTTCTTTTGAGGCAACGTTCCCTTTAGCTAACAACTCTTTGTAGGCGGGATTTATCCTCAAGCGTGGCAACATTTCGTTGCTCAAAGATATTTCGAAGCCATTTTCCCCTTTGGTTACTGTGACGTCGGGGATTACAACCCTATTGGTGTCTTCAGAGAATTTGCTCGCGGGTGTCGGATCTAGAGTTGCGATGTCTTCAAACGCCAATTGCGTCTCGTAGATATTGGCGGAGACCTTGCGAGCAATTTCCGGAATTCGTCTTCTCAACAAAAGCTTGTAGTGATCACGGATGATCCGGTAAGCCAAAGTGTCTTTTTGTCCATTAGCTTCTAGTTGGTGAAGCAGACAGTGCTGCAGATCGAAACATCCGACACCCCGGGGTTCAAAACTCAGCAAAATTTCATGCGCTTTTTGAACGGCGGCTAACGGAATTCCGATCATCAAAGAAATGTCTGAAAGCGATGCATTTAAGAATCCTTTGCCATCCAAGCTGCCAATAAGATACAAAATAGCTTTTTTTTCGTCATCGTCGAGTTCTGCTAAATCGGCTTGTTGAGTAAGGTGTTCCTGAAGAGAGGTCTCGTTCACGAGGGAATCGAAGAAATGCTGTCTCTTTTTAGCATCTTCGGTGTTATAGGAATAACTACTACTTTCCTGAGCAAAATACTCTTTCCAATCTTCATCGAGTTTATTGAAGATTTCGTAGTCTTCCTTGAAGTTCATTTCTTCAACTTCGTGTGAATCAGATGAACCGTTTTGATCGGACTCGACAGGCTCTCGGGTCTCCAGCTGAATCCCATCAACTGGGAGCTCGTCCAGAGTTGGGTTTGTTTGCAATTCTTCCAAAATCGTGGAACGCAGTTCCTGCGTTGGGACTTGGAGAATTTTTAAAGATTGGCGCAGTTGAGGAGCCAAAACCATTGTTTGGGTCTGCTTCTGAACTTGCTGGAAACCTTGTGCCATGAAGGATTGATTAAAATTCCTGAAGTTCCGTATTTCAAGCATCATGTGCTTTTTGCACGAAAAATGCTTAAAATCAGCCATTGTTAGGCTTTTGGACAATTTGCCCTCATCTATTCATAGACCTTATCTGATGGGATCTTGACGCGTCACGATTAAGTAAACAAATCCTTGAACCCTTGCTGGGTTTGGTGCAATGTGAGCGTTTTTTGATAATCAATCATACCCCAGAAAAAGCAACTTTACCGTGAGGGTTTTAATTTTAACATCGAGCACCGGCACAGGGCACAACATGAGGGCAAGGGCCTTTGAAGATTGGGCCAACTCTGAAGCAGGGAAAAAGTTTGGCTTGGAGATCACTATCCACCAGACGCTCGAAGGCACTCACCCCATCTACAATATTGGGGTGGAAACTTATAATTGGATCCAACGATTGTTTCCCCGCGCGCACCATCTGTATTGGAACTTTTTAGAGCAGGTGAAATTGCTCGGTGCCGCCAAACGCATTTTCGGGAAACGAAATTTCATCGAAACACTAGAGCTCTACCAACCGCACATTCTGATCAGCACGCACCCGCATTTGAATCACGGTTTTTTTGAAATCGCTAAGCAGCAACTGGGTCGTGACAAAGTGACTTGTATCACCTATTGCGGAGAATTATTTGGCAGTTACGGGTTTAGCCGCCAATGGGTAAACCCTGATAGTGATCTTTTCATTGGAGCAGTTGACGAAACTTGTGAAGCGGCAAATGCCCTGGGAATGGCCCCGGATAAGAGCTGGGTGGGTGGCTTCTTGTTAAAGCCCAAGTTCTACGATGCGCCGATGACTGAAGAGGAAAAGAGGGAGTTCATCGTTGAAGAACTGGAGATGGATCCGGATAAATTCATCCTGGTTCTGGGGACAGGAGCAAACGGTGCGAACAACCATTTGGACAAACTTGAGTTTATTTATTCTCAAGGTATCCGACCTCAAGTGGTGGCTCTTTGCGCTCGAAACAATTTGATTTACGATTCGATTAATTTGTGGGACCGCAGGCACCCTTCGATGAAAGTAAAACCATTGCGATACACAGATAAAATGGCCCAACTTCTGCAATGTGCTTCCGCAGTGGTTGCTCGGCCAGGAACAGGTCTTACCAGCGAGGCGATTTATCTTGGATGTCCGATTATTTCGAACGGTATTGGGGGACTGATGCCACAGGAGATCATAACCGTTCGCTATTGTCGTAAGCACAACATCGGCCGTGCGATCAAGAGAGCGGGAGAGTTACCTGTCATCATTAAAGAATGGATGGACAAACCGGAAGTGTTGAAAGAAATTCGTGCAAACTTGCTCAGGATTCGTCCCAAAATGAGGCCGCTTGATGTGATCGGCAAAGTGGTTGATCGAGCGAAAGAAATCAACGATTCTTAAACATGCGCAAGGCCCGTTTGCAGAGTTCACTGTATGCGTGGATTCTTTTGTCCAGTTTGCGCGGTCTGAAATTGGCGAATCCTCGTCGTCGCGTTTATTTTTTTGATTGTGAATCAGGTGAAGGGGTGCAGTGGGGAGATGGTATTACCCTGATTGATGCTATACCCGAGAAGGGAGCGATCGGATTTGCTTTCAAAAATACAGATCAAGCATTGGCATTTTTCGAAAATGGCAAATTGTCGCTAACCTCAATGAAAGGAATCGTTCACATCGGTGATTGGTTTGTGTTCCTCAGGGGGCTGTTTTCAGCGAAAGGAAAACTTGGTGCCAAGGGTTGGGAAAATTTGAGTGATGAGAAACTTGTCGAAAAGTCCAAGGTAGCCTTTTTTAGTGCGATTTGTGGTCTTGAGGGGCTGGCTCGCCTCGATCCGTTTTCTAAATCTTTGATGGAAGAGCTTCCTCAGGGAAAGCTGAGAATCGGATTATCCGGTAGCGAACCTTTTCTCACAATAGCGGTCAGAGACGGCATATGCGTTTGGGGAGATCAAGAAGTGACTCCTGAGGATAAATCCGTAGATTTTTTGTTTAAAGACGCGAAGTCGTTGTGGATTACCGTTGCAGGCCTGGGTGACAACCTTGCTGCTGTGGGTAGAGGAACAATCCAACTTAGAGGGTATATCCCGTTGGCTGATGGGTTTAATCATATGCTCGACCGTTTGCAGATTTTTGTGAAGACTGGGTAATTAAAGTATTTTCAGGCTGTAATAATGAGTAAGATCTTAGTCATCGATGATGATAGTGAAATCCGCTATTCCCTCAAAAGAGTGTTAGATGCTCGAGGGTACCAAGTTATATTGGCGGGTAGCGGTGAAGAGGGTATTGAAGTCGCTCGCAAAGAGAGTCCAGCGGTTATTTTTTCGGACAACCGAATGGGGGGAATCAGTGGAATCGAGGCACTCCAGCATCTGAGGAACACATCGCCCAATTCCATGGTCATCATCATGACTGCCTACGCGACTACTCAGACGGCTATTGAAGCGATGAAGTTCGGGGCTTTCGATTACATTGTGAAGCCTTTCGAGCTGAAAAAGGTTCTTGAGCTCACCGAGAAGGCGATGGAGGCCTACAAACAACTCGATTCGGAGCAAGCGCATCTCCTGCCTGGCATCGATTCCAAAGATTACGAAGAAGGAATGGTGGGATCCACTCCCGTCATGCAGGACGTTTTTAAGCTTGTCGGGCAGGTAGCTCCAAGTGACGCCACGGTGATGATTACAGGTGAGAGTGGAACGGGTAAAGAGTTGGTCGCCCGTTGCATTTTCCGGCACAGCCTTCGCTCAGAAGGTTCGTTTGTTGCTGTAAATTGTGGAGCGATTCCGGAGAACCTCATTGAGAGTGAACTCTTTGGCCATGAGAAAGGTTCCTTCACAGGAGCGACCAATCAGAAAAAAGGAAAGTTCGAAATCGCAAACGGAGGTACGATTTTTCTGGATGAACTAGGTGACATGGCCCTCTCCACTCAGACTAAGATCCTCCGTGTGCTTCAGGAAGGAGAGATTCAACGGGTAGGAGGCACCGAAACCATTAAGGTGAATGTCCGTTTGGTAGCGGCTACGAACAAAAACCTCGAAGAAATGGTGAAAGAAAACACATTTCGTGAGGACCTTTATTATCGATTAAATGTCTTTCGTTTGCGTCTTCCTGCACTGCGTGAGCGCAAGGAGGATATCCCTTTGATTGCGAATTTTCTGCTTCAGAAACTTGCTCGAAAATCAAACACCAATGCGAAAAGACTATCGCAAGATGCGATCCAGCTACTCATGTCTTACGATTGGCCCGGCAACGTTCGAGAGCTGGAGAACACGATGCAACACAGTGCGGTGCTCGCCCAGGGGGAACTGATCCTGAAGAACGATTTCCCGGAAGAGCTTCGAAATTTCAAGGCAACGAAGCCGGTGGAGCGATCTGTTGAAGAATCCACACCAAATGCGGAGGCTGCGGGTAAAGGGGTTGGATCTTCTGAAGCCGCCCCTGTTTCAGCTGCTTCTGCACCTGTTGAGAATGTGACGGCAACCGAAGCACCTCAGTGGATCAGTGGCTCGGTGGATCGTGACACCGCGTTTGACGAAGTTTACAACATCCTTCGGAAGGAAAACTCCCGGGCATTCCTGATGGCGATGGAAAAGGAGATGATCATCCGGGTTCTCAAAGAGACTAAGGGCAATCAGTTGAAAGCATCGGAATTGCTTGGTATCAGCCGCTCGACCCTAAGAAAACGCATCGAGGAGTTTTCCATCGATGCGAAAGGGTAGTTCGATTAGAGATTAATCATCGCCTCGATTCGGTTACAGGCCTCAATCAGGTTTTCGTAGCTGGTTGAAAATGCGGCCCGCACAAAACCTTCACCGGCTTCACCAAATGCCGTTCCCGGCACAACTGCTACGCTTTGCGTGTTGAGCAGTTCGGTTGCAAATTCTTTGGAAGTTTTTCCGGTTGGGCGAATGTCTGGGAACACATAAAAACTCCCGCCAGGCGTGTGGCAGGGAATACCCATACCATTGAAACGTTTCACTATGTAGTCTCGGCGTTGGCGGTATTGAGATTTCATTTTTTGGACAGCAGGACCTCCGTTTTTTAAGGCTTCAATTGCCGCTTCCTGACTGAGAATAGGTGCGCAGAGCATGCTGTATTGGTGCACCTTCATCATTGCGTCGATGATCTCTTGAGGTCCGCATGCGTAGCCAATGCGGAAACCTGTCATCGCGAAAGCTTTTGAAAAACCGTGTAGCAGAACCGTTCGTTCCTTCATCCCTGGAAGGGTAGCGATACTCGTGTGCCTACCGTCAAATGTAAGTTCTGAATAAATCTCGTCGCTGATCACGAGAAGGTCTTTTTCGATCGCAAATGCAGCGATCTCCTTCAGCACTTCTGCGGATGCGGTTCCGCCCGTCGGATTGGTCGGGAAATTGAGAATCAAAGCCTTGCAGCGCGGTTGCCAAGCCTTCCTGAGGTCTTCCGGATCCAGTGTGAACTGGTTCTCAGAAGAAGTGGGAACTCCAACAGCTTCCGCGTGAGCCATCTGAATGCTGGGATTGTAGGACACGTAGCATGGATGGTGGTAGATGACCTTGTCACCCGGGTTCAGTGTCGCCCGCAGAACAAGATCGAGCGCTTCAGACACACCGACTGTGACAAGGATCTCGTCGTTGGGTTGGTAGTCCAATTTGAAAAAGTCTCCAACGTATTTTGAGATTTCCCTGCGAAGCTGGATCAATCCACTGTTGTCCGTATAACTCGTTTTTCCCAGTTCAAGCGCGAACCACGCCGCTTCCCGAATGTGCCACGGAGTCACAAAATCAGGCTCACCGATGGCGAGAGAAATTGCGTCCGGACGTTGGGAGACCAGAGCAAAAAAGTCCCGGATTCCCGATTTCGGCAAAGTAGCCACGTGCTGGGCAACGAATTTTTGACGTTCTTCGTTCATGACAAAAATGGGCCTTAAAATGCCTCTATGCGCTTACGGCTGGTTTGTCGGCACTGATGTCGTTCTGGATCAGTTGGAATCCTTGTTCTTTATAAGCGCGAAGCAGGAAGTGAGTGCCGGTGGATAGCACACCATCCATGGATGCCAGTTTTTTGGAGATGAAACTCGCGACTTGGTGCAGGCTGGAACCGGTGACGATCGCTAACAGGTCGTATCCTCCGGACATCAGGTAACAGCTTTCGACCTCGTCAAATTGTGAGATCCTTAGGGCCATTCGATCAAACCCGCTTTCTCTTTCAGGGCGGATTTTGATTTCGATGACGGCACGGACTTGCTCTTCGTCCAATTTTTCTGGATTTAGGACAGGTCTCCAGCCCAATAAAATTCCTTTTTTCTGTAGTGCTTTGAGTTCCGCGTTGATCTCTTGCTCACTCGTTTGCAGCACCTCAGCCATTTGCTGGGTGTCGAGTTTTTCTCCTTCGAGTATGAGATTGAGCAGCGCGTTCATGTGACGGTCCAAAATCGATAGTCTTGCCAGAGTTGTCAAGGTAAGAGAACAGAAGACAGCAGAGTGTTCTTGGTTCGATCAAAATTTGTGTTGAGCCTTCGGAGACCGGAATGCAGAGTTGTCGTTTTGGATCTCCGCAGTGGAGAGCGTTCGAATATGAAAATACTGGTTACAGGAGTTGCAGGGTTTATCGGATCCAAAACTGCGGAAATGCTTTTGAATCTTGGGCACGAAGTGGTCGGGGTGGATAACCTCAATGATTATTACGATGAGCGGTTGAAACTCTACCGTTTGAGCGAACTTCTCAGAACCCAGGGCGCTGCAGAAAGTGATTTGGCTCGGTGGCAACTTTCGCAACCACTGTCGAACGATACAAAGCCCGAATCGATCCAGTTCGGAAAATTCCAGTTCTCAACCGTCGATATTGAAGAGCTGGACCAGGTGATGGGACTGGCGAAGGATCATCAATTTGGTGCCGTTGTAAACCTCGCTGCGCGGGCCGGAGTCCGGTATTCGATGGATCATCCGTTGGTTTACATGACTACCAACGCGGAAGGTACTCTGAATCTTCTCGAGTTGATGAGGCAGGAAAAGATCAAGAAAATGGTATTGGCATCGACTTCCTCCCTCTACGCAGGTCAAAAGATGCCATTTTTGGAGACCCTTCCGGTGAACACACCCATTTCGCCCTATGCCGCAACTAAGAAAGCTGCAGAGGCGATGGCTTATTCTTACCATCACCTGTATGGAATCGATGTTTCTGTGGTAAGATATTTCACTGTTTTTGGTCCTGCAGGTCGTCCGGATATGGCCCCTTACCGATTCATTAAATGGATTCATGAGGGCACCCCGATTTTGATGTACGGCGACGGTGAGCAGTCACGTGATTTTACCTACATTGATGATATCGCCGCGGGCACTGTTGCCGCTTTGAAGGAAGTCGGATATTCCATTTTTAATTTGGGTGGAGGTAACAATCCGATTTCGATGAATCAGACGATTCACTGGATCGAAGAGTTTTTAGATAAGCAAGCGAAGATTGACCACCATCCCTTCCACAAAGCGGACATGGTCGTGACCTACGCCGACATCGAGAAAGCGAAATCTGAACTCGGATGGGAACCTAAGACTGGTGTTCGTGAGGGATTTGAAAAGACGGCTCAGTGGTATCTCGATAACGCTTCCTGGTTATCTGAGATTCCAGTAGAGGATAAATGATCACAGCTTTTGTTGCGTGCACTGATCGCGCAACACGCATCAAGGAAAAGGCAATAAAAGTTGAAACTTTTTTTGTTATCCATTCGTCGTCTATCGGGAATACACCTATTCTTCTAATATTCAGATACAGATTGTATGAATGCTACTCCATTGCTTGAAACTCATCGTTTGTCTAAGAGATACGGCGACCTACGTGCGGTCGATGAGGTATCATTTGAAGTCAGACCTGGAGAAATTTATGGACTATTGGGCCCCAATGGTGCCGGAAAAACGACTTCAATTTCATTAGCCTGTGGTTTGCTGAAGCCTGACAGTGGAAAAATATCTGTTGGAGGCCTGGATTTTTGGAATAATCCAAAAGCAGCCCGTAGAAAAATGGGTGTGGTTCCACAGGAACTCGCGCTTTATGAAGAATTGAGTGGTCGTGAGAATTTGGAGTTTTGGGGGCGAGTCGCTGGATTGAGCAGTCGGGATTCAAAAACAAGAGCCACCGAGCTACTCGAGGCATTGACGCTTACTGAACGTGCGAAGGACGTGGTAAAAAAATACTCAGGTGGAATGAAGCGCCGAATCAATTTGGGTTGCGCCCTGATGCATCGTCCGTCGTTAATCATGTTGGATGAGCCCACTGTTGGGATCGATCCGCAGGCTCGGGCGAACATCCTGGAATTCATTAAGAAAATGGTGGAAGACGGTGTGGGCATTCTCTACACGACTCACTATCTCGAAGAAGCGGAAGATCTCTGTGATCGAATAGGAATTATTGATCATGGCAAAATTTTGGCTGAAGGGACTCTTGATGAGTTGAGAGGTCAAATGGGTGACGAACAGCTTTTTGTGATTGAGGGTGGTTTTGCGAACCAGGACCCCGAGCAGTGGCCCGGTTTTCTTGATGAGTTTAAAGTCGTTCAGAAAAAGGACAAACAGATGGTGGTTTCGGCCAGTCAAGAGGGTGATCCTGCGGATTACCTGAAGAAGTTGTTGGCGGTACCAGTTCAGTTGGAGAACGTCACGCTCAAGCGACCAAGTCTGAACGATACATTCCTCAAACTCACAGGTCGTGATTTACGCGAATAGTCCGGAACTGGAGGAAAAACATGTATTTATTCTGGACACTTCTGCTTAAGGATTTGCGCCGGATTGCCCGAAATCCGTTACCATTGGTCATCCTTCTGGCAATCCCTCTGGTCATTTCGACTCTCATTGGATCTGCATTCGGAGGCGGCGGGGGAGGTGAATCCCAGATCTCTCCGATTAGGCTGGGAGTGATTGATGAAGATGACTCGATATTCTCTCGTTTCATGAGGGGTGCGGCTGGTCAAAGTGATTTCTCCGATCGTATTCAGCTCACTTTTTTGGAGAATCGGGAGGAGTCTGTTGAATTGATCCAGGACGGCGAATTAAGTGCCGTGTTGATCATTCCAAAAGGGTTTTCAGAATCTCTCGTGCACGGTGAGGACGGTCTGAAGCTTGAGCTCATCAAAAATCCAGCTGAGTACATTTACCCCACGCTGGCGCAGGAAGGCGCCGAAGTGGTCGTCACTGCACTCAATGTACTGGTGAGAAATTTTGAGAAAGATTTAAGGGAGTTGCACGGTCTTTTGGAAGAGGAGCGCGAGTTTGATTTCTTCCGTGACATGGTTGCGATTACCACACTTTTGGAGAGGACGAAGAACCGTCTGGATACCGCTGCCATTTACATCAACCCACCTCTCGTTACTTATGGTAGAGAGGAAGACTCTGATGCTTCTTCTGAACTCTCGGCTGAAACGGACCCAACCATAGGTGACCTTGAGGCCGAAAAGGAAACAAAGGAAGAGGTAGAGTTTAATCTGTTTGCATATCTATTGATCGGAATGGTCGGGATGTTCTTGTTGATGATCGCGGACAATTGCATGAGGGACCTTTACAAAGAAACACGAAATCGAACCCTTGAGCGATTCAGAACCATGCGGGAGAGGTTATGGCAATTTATTGCGGTTAAGGTGTCTTACACGGTGATTGTGTTATTATTGTCATTCGTGATTTTAATCGGAATCGGAAGTTTGGCTTTTGGATTTGGTTGGAGTCACTATTTGCCGACTCTGGCACTTGCGATTTCATACTGTATATTCGGAGCTGGATTCATGGGCCTGATAGCGGCGATTGCAGGTAAGGAGAGAAGGGCGGACATGCTTAATACCATGATCGTGATTTTCATGTCGGCTGTGGGTGGAGCCATGTGGCCAACTCAGAACCTGCCTCCATTTGTTCAAAAATACCTGACCCCAGTGTCGCCGGTTTACTGGTTTTCGGATGAACTTCGTGTCTTGCAGATGAATCCGGAACAAAGTGAATGGTTAGCCACCTGCAGTTTGCTTGTAGGAGTGGGCATCTTAACGATCGGAGCGTCCTCATCAATTTTTCGATTCAGACTGGAAAGGGGAATCAAGGAATGAAGGCAATATTGACGATTGGTTTTTATGACCTGAAGGTCATCCTCAGGGACAAAAGTGCTTACATCTGGTTGTTTGTGGTTCCCTTAGCTTTTGTATATTTTACGAGCTTTTCGAGCAGACCTCCGCGGGAGGCAAGAGATGCTAGACCGCCATTGCAGGTCGAAAACCTGGACGAAGGGTTCATGGGCGATTTGGTCATCGATATCTTGGGCAACCAAGGGGTAAGAGCGGTTACACCCGAGAAAAACCCTAATGCCAATCCAAAAAAAGGTTTGAGAATTCCAGCTGATTTTTCCGAGCGGGTACTGGATAAGAAAGAGGTGAAATTAGTGTTCTTTGAAATCACCGGAGAAGAAAGTAACCCAAATGATTTGTTGGTTGAACTCATCGAGGCAAATTTGTTGAGAACCGTGATCACTTTCAATGGATACTTGCTCGAGCACGCCACCAATGTTGGGAATCGACCGATTTCGGAGTCAGCACTCAGGAAACTGATCGGAAAAGAAGATCCGGTGGCTCTGGATTCCAGTTTTGCGGGCCGAAAACCGATTCCTGTCGGCTTTAACATGTCCCTGCCGGGAATCATGGTCATGTATCTGCTCATGAATTTGCTTATTTTTGGAGGAAGCAGCATCGCTACCGCAAGGAGATCTGGGGGATTGCGACGTTTGAGTATCCAGCCCGTTAACGCTTTACAGATCGTTTTTGGAAAGCTTTACGGACTCATGTTGTTGGGGGTCGTTCAGATCTCAGGATATCTTCTGGCTGGGCAGTTTTTATTCAAAGTTAATGTGGGTGATCAATTGTTTGCCATCGCCCTTACCCTACTCATTTTTGCATGGGTATCGGCGTCTCTGGGAATGCTGATTGGCTTTCTTATCAAATCCGATGACAAAGTCGTTGGGTTGGCCATCATGATCTCGCTGCCTTTGGCTGCATTAGGAGGTTGTTGGTGGCCGATGGAAGTAGTGCCTGAAACTTTTCGCATGATCGCTCATGTATCCCCATGTGCGTGGGCAATGGATAGTCTTCACCAATTGATCACGTTCGGATCTGGATTACAGAATGTGATACTTCCTCTGAGTGTTCTCGCAGCTTACGGACTGGTCACAAACATTCTGGCAGCGAAATTTTTTAGGATTTGATTAGGGCGTTTGTGCTTTTGCAGGAACTGTTCTACACGCTCCAGAAATTGAGGTGAAAAGGTTTTGGGAGTAGGTCTTTTAGGAGTAGCTTTTCTTGAATTCCTTTTAGGTTAGCCAAGTAGACCTCAAAGCTGGGTTGGCAAAACTCTGCCATCGCTTGCAAACAAAGTCCACATGGCGGAGCGGGTGGATTCGAATCCGTCACGATGATGATGTATTCCGGATCGATTTTTCCGAATTTGGCAACTGCCTGGAATAACGCGTTTCTCTCGGCGCAGCAGGTGAGGCCGTAGCTGGCATTTTCTACGTTGCAACCTCCAATCAATTCTTTTTGCCCCCTTAGTTTGAGCGCAGCTCCAACTTGAAACTCGGAGTAAGGTGCGTGGGCATTCGCTCGGACGGACCTCGCGATCTCGTAGGCTTCTTTGATTGATGAAGAGTAGGTGGGCATCTTGGGGTTAACAGACTAGCGATTGGCTAAGTAGTCGAGTGCGTAGAAATAACCTGAGGTTCCCATTCCACTGATGACGGCTGTGCAGGCTTTGCCAGTGATACTGTGCTGCCTGAATTCCTCCCGCTGATAAATCTGGGAAATATGAACTTCAACAGTCGGTATGTCACAGCTTTTGATGGAGTCCATCAGCGCCACACTTGTGTGGGTGAGGCCAGCTGCGTTGAGGATGCAACCGTTAACTCCTTCATCCACAGCACGTTCCAATCGATCAATGATCTCTCCTTCGTGGTTGGATTGAAAACACATCACCTCAACGCCTGTAGATTGGCCTTTATCCACGAGTTCTTTTTCGAGTTCGGCGAGAGTGGTTTTTCCGTAAATGGAAGGTTCCCTTTTACCTAGTCTTCCAAGGTTAGGACCATTGATGACGAGGATCTTTTTGCTCATGAGGAGAGCTTGCTCGATCACCGCATAGTCTTCAACTCCAAAAACCATACCTGACGATTACTGCCCAAAAATGAAGAAGTTACGATTGAGTGACGATGCTGGAAATTCACTCAAAAAATACAAGAACGGGCGATCACTGTACCGCATGATTATGGATATGATAAAAAATACTAGTTGGGTGCTCAAAGCACTTGTGATTCTTGTAACTTGCGGATTTGTGCGAGCCGATGCAGCATTCAAGGCGGCTGGCTCAGATTCCACTTTCGTGGTTGTCAGGGCTTTGGCGGAGGCTTTTGAGAGAAAGGCAGGTATTGGGATTGAATTGTCCGGAGGAGGTTCGTCTCACGGCGCGAAAGCCTGCCTCGCCCAAGAAGTTCAAATGGGATTTTTGTCGCGGAAACTCAAGGAAAGTGAGATTCAAAAAGGCCTTCACGGAACAGAGTACGCGATCGATGGTGTTGCGGTTGTAGTGAGCCCTAGGAATCCGATCGACTCCCTCACAGTGGAAGAACTCCAGGGGATATACTCAGGTGACGCTGGCTGGCCAGATGGTCGCTCAGTTGTGCTCTTCAACCGCAACGAGTCTTCGGGCACTCGGGAGGTTTTCCAAAAGATAGTGATGAATGACGGTGCGTTTTCTTCAAAAGCTAAAATACTGCACAATCAGCTCATGATGCGTAACATCAGTAAGATTCCTACCGCGATCGGGTACACCTCGGCGAGTGACATCTCTGCCACCGTAAAAGTTTTAAACATCAACGAGGTGGCTCCTACCTCTAAACATCTTTTGGACGGGAGTTATCCGATCACTCGTACACTGACCTTCGCTTTTTTGAGTGAGGAAAATCCTGAAGTCAAACAATTTCTCGAATTTGTTCTAAGCGAGGAAGGCTCTACCATCATTAAACAAACCGGATTTTTACCACTGAACTAGTCCTCTACTCCCAACATTAATCCTTCAAACATGAAAAGCTTACTCGTTAGTCACCGCTTGTGGATAGGTTTCGGCCTTTTGATAGTTATCATTTGCACCAGCAATGGAGTTGCTCTTTGGCTGAACTCGACTTCGAAAAGTTTGATTCAGGAAATGGCCGATCATTACCTCCAGCAGAGGCTTATTGCTGGTGATGCTCTGCAGAAAGCAGATGAGGCAAAAATTGCGATTTTGGACTATTCCAGTGAACCTAGTGAAGGCTTGGCTAATAGCGTAATGAAAGGAATAGGTGAACTTGAGACGCAGTTGAGTCTCCTAAGCGACTACGTTGAAACTCCTGAAACGCAGAAATTGCTCAGGGAAACCGATGGAATTGCCCAACGCGCGAAGTCTTTGTTCAGTGAGCTTCATCAAACTTCGATTGTAAGAGGGATCGATTCTAACTCGGGCCTTTATGGAGAACTCACCTTTACGGTGAATGAGTTGAATCAGGTGATTGAAGAGCAGGGGCTTCCTGAGCTCAATTTGATACTGATGACCTCAAGGCAGTTTGAAAAAGACTACTTGATTTGGGGAGACAATCGATACCTCGCGCAAATTGAAAATAAAGTGACGGAGTTCAATGAAATCACAGAGCTCTACGCTTTACCTGAGGACATGCGGAGCAGGTCTTCGAAGTTGTGGTCTCAGTATCTGGAACAACTTCTGGAAATGGTGGAGATCAACCTCCGCCTGGACAGGACTCAGCGAGAATTTGAAGGGCAGACTGCTCAGCTCACGGCTTTGATAGAAGAAATCTCCGAGCAAACTGAGTCGTATTTGAGGGATGCTCGGGTGGAAGCTGAAAGTTCGTTGCGGAAGAGTTATTTTCTACTTCTGGGCATGCCGTTTATATCGATTTTGATCGCAGTACCCGTTGCGTTTATCGTGACGCGAAGTATTCAGAGTCCGCTCAATAAACTCAAAGCGGTCACCGAAAGAGAAGGAGATCTCGGAGTGCAGGTGAAAATCAATAGTGGGTGTGAGTTCGGTGACTTTTCAAAGGTGTTCAATCGCTTCATCTCAAATACTAGAGACACTGTAAAAAATATCAAACAGGAGAGTCGGATTTTGCACGATCAGGCGGAGGCACTTATGTCGGCTTCGGAGGAAATGACTGAGGGGTCTGAGGTCATCGCGAAACGCTCTACTGAGTCGTTAACGCTGACGAAGAATCTTTCCGACTCGTTGGCGGAGATCTCCAGGGTGGCGGAAGAAACGAGCCACAACATTCGAAGTGTCGCTGTAGGGGTGGATCAGTTTACGAACTCATTGCAAGAAGTGTCTCGGAATTGCGTTCGAGGGCATGAAGTGGCCCAGCAAGCGGATCTTCGAATTCAAAATGCGACCAAATCGGTCGAGTCAGTAGATTCTTCGGCCCAATCGATTACGGATATCGTCGAAATGATTCAGGAGATTTCGGATCAGATTAATCTCTTGTCGCTCAACGCCGCGATTGAGGCCGCTAGCGCAGGAGAAGCAGGAAAAGGTTTTGCAGTGGTTGCTCAGGAAGTGAAGGACCTCGCGAAGCAGACTGCTGGTTTTGTTTCTCAAATTCGCACTAAAGTGGAGCACATGCAGAATGACTCGAAATCCACCGTGAATGAGATTCGGCAGATTTTAGGAGTCGTGGCCGAGGTCAAGGAGGTTACCCAGAATATTACGAGTGCGGTTGAAGAACAGACGAGTGCGATTAGTGAGCTTTCGGGCTTGATGTATCACTCTTCTGAAGCGACGAGCAAAATTACGGGCGAGATTCTTAGCTCCTCATGTCATGCGGATGATATCTTTGAAAATATCGAGGAGCTTCACGGCACGCTTCAAACTTCGGCAGACGGTATCAATCGATCCAACCATAGTGCTAAGGAACTTAGCCAGATGTCTGGAAGGCTTAAGGGGTTGGTGGAATATTTCAGAGTAGAAGAGGAACTTTCAGAAGTGGCTTAGCGGGAGGAAAAATTTCGTTAACGTGCATTTAGCCGTTCATGGAATTGACTTTCTCGGTCACCGTTTCTGCGAAATCGAGTAGTTTTTCGAGTTTGGATTCAGGAATCGACACTGAGTCGAAGAGCTCGCTTTTGAGTACTTCTTCAATATCGGAGACCCCACCTTTAAGTGTTGCAGTCGATAACTGGTCGGCGAGGTAAGTCAAAACGGTTTCTACACGGAATCGGGGAGCGTTTTCCCAATCCTTGTAGTAGAGATTGGCGATTTGAATGACCTCCGGAAGCTCCCACTGACGAGTCACGATGGTACCGACGCTCATGTGAAACTCTTCTACAAGTTGAAGCACGTCTTTTTTCTCGAGTCCGTCTTTAATGTCGGACGGAAGATTGTTAATCGTGAAAAGTGTGACGGGTTTGCCTATTTCATGAAGCAGCCCACACAGATACAAAGTATCCGGATTTTGTCGCGCATAAAAGGCCAGTTGTTTCGCAAAAAGTGCGGATCCCAGAGAGTGGCTCCAGAGGTCGGAGATCTCTTCCTTGAACTCAGGAATGTTAAAAATGTTCTTCTGAATCGAAACGGACACTGCAATCTCACTCAGTAGCTGGAGACCGAGTCTGGCTACTGCTTCTTCGAGTGAATCGACCCTTCCAAAACCTCCGAAAGCCGCTGAGTTGGAGATGTGCAAAACGTGGCTCGCAATCGCCTGGTCGTGATGAATCATCTCTGACAACACCTCGATATCTGCATTTGGGTCCTGACTCAGAAGTAAGATGTCGTTGGCGATTTTGGGAAGTACCGGAATGGTCAAATCGTCGTATTCCAGTGCTTTAATCAAACTCTTACGTGTGAGTTCGAGAGGCTGATTTGAAGAGTTAGAGATGGCAGATGTCACAAGCGTTTTTTAAAGTGGGTTCTTGGGTGAGTATTAAATAAATCGTCTGAAAAACGGCAAGTTTAAGTCCGCTTTGTAAAAATGTTTTCCAAAACTTTCACAGCTGCTGTTTGGATCAGGTGAACTTGGAGGTGTATAAATAACTTGCTTTCCTTGAGCGGATGTTGATCAATGCAAATGTTGTTTTTACGAGATGTGGATCCAGAAGAGCTGGATGCATCCGAACAGCAAAACCTTCTATCGTAGACATTTAAAAAGGTTGAGAAAGAAAATCCTGTTTACCCAGGTCACGATAGGAATGATACGACTGGAATTAAAATGAGTTTTGAAGATATATCACTTGCTGATCCGATTCAGCAGGCTTTGAAAGAGGAGAATTACGGCACCCCGACCCCGATCCAACGTGACGCTATTCCTGTGATTCTCGAAGGAAAAGACATTATTGGATGCGCCCAAACTGGTTCAGGGAAGACTGCGGCATTTGCGTTGCCTGTGTTGGATCACTTTTTCAGGAAACCCGTAGAGCTTGGACCGAAACAGTGTAGAGCAATTGTGCTAACCCCAACACGCGAGTTGGCCAATCAGGTTGCAAATAGCTTTCTCAAATACGGGAAACACATTGGCGTCAAAGTAGGCACAATGGTAGGCGGCATGCCGATGGGCCCGCAAATTCGCTCACTGAAGGAGGGATTGGACGTGGTTGTGGCAACCCCCGGGCGTTTACTTGATTTGTTGGAGCAGAGATTGGTTTCGTTTAAAAACGCGGATCATCTGATTTTGGATGAGGTAGATCGTATGTTCGATATGGGGTTCATTCAGGATGTGAAAAAGATCATCCGTGAAGTCCCTAAAAGCCGACAAACATTGTGTTTTTCTGCGACGATGAATGCCTCGGTTGGACACCTGATCGATAACATTACCAACGATCCTGTAAAAGTATCGGTTGATGCTGAGGTGAAATCTGCGGATATGGTGGAGCAGCATGTTTGCTTCATCCGCAACCAAGACAAAGCGGATCTCGCCGTCCACTTTATTCTCAAGGAGCGCGAGCGTGATCCGGAGGCGAAGATTTTAATCTTCACGGCGACTAAACAGGGTGCCGACCACCTGCTACACCGATTTAAGGATGTGGATATCAAGGGTGACGCATTGCACGGCGACAAAGCGCAGCGCGTGCGGGAACGTGTGCTGGAGAGATTCCGTGGAGGGAAGACTCAAGTGTTGATCGCGACGGACGTTGCCGCTCGTGGATTGGACATCAAAGGGATCGATACGGTTCTCAATTACGACATTCCCAAGGATGCTGAAACCTATGTTCACCGGATCGGGAGAACTGGACGAGCCGGTAAGAACGGAACTTCCTACACGCTGTGTGCGGAATTTGATCAGCAGGTGTTCAACACTATCGAAAACTTTCTCGGAAAGCGCATGACGGTTTACGAAGATCATCCGCATCATTTCCAGGTTTTGGCGGATCAGTACAAGGCTTTATTTGGCTTTGCGATTCAGGCACCGTCGTCCGGAGGAGGGCTCATTGGTGCCCGCCCTGGAGCGAGGCGTTCCAATCGGCGTAATCGTTCTTCGAGAAACCGGTAATTTTTTCGATTCTTCGTGAACCGCTTCGGGTCAGCTAGCGACTGAGTGTTGAGTTTTCCAATTTTGATTTCGTGAGAATGCATCTTTACCAAACGATGTATTTTCACTATCAAGAGAGCCGAAGCCTCAAAGCCCAAAAATACACCCATGGAGTGAGCGAATGAATCGTATCGAAGAAAAAACTGCACTTGGAATCGTTTTAAAATGGCTTGGACCTGTGTTGGTCTTGATTGTGTTTGCCGCAATCACAGCATTGCTGATCAGTTCGAAGAAGGATCCAGAGGAAAAGGAATTTGAAAAACTGGTTCCAGAAGTTGAGACAGCAACTGTAGAGCAAAAGCCTCATCAGGCATCCATTCTCACCGAAGGAACAGTGATGCCGAGAGTATCGACGATGTTGATTTCAGAGGTGTCCGGTAAGGTGAAATGGGTGTCTCCTGTGCTTTACGATGGAGGATTCTTCGAAGAGGGAGAGCTGTTAGTAAAAATAGAGGACTCGGACTATGTCATGGCAGTTGCGAGCGCAAAATCGACGCTGGCGCAAATGGAAGTGCTTTATGCTCAGGAGGAAGCTCTTGGCGAGCAGGCGAGAAAAGATTGGGAGTCAATGGGGGAGGGTGAGCCAACCGATTTGGTTCTGAGAATTCCTCAACTCAAAAAAGCGAAGGCGGACATCGAATTTGCTAAGGCGGCTTTGAAAGTGGCGGAAGAAAATTTGGCCTACACTCAAGTCAAAGCTCCATACCGCGGGAGAGTTAGGGAGAAGTTTGTAGATCTAGGGCAAACGGTCTCTCCAGGCGTCAGCCAAATCGCCTCCATCTACTCCACGGATTCGGCAGAGATTGCACTGCCTTTAGGTTCAAGAGATTTGGCTAATTTGGACCTTCCCGAAAGGTTCGTTGGAAATGAAGAGCCGAAAGAACGCATTTCAGTAATTCTATCCGCGGATTATGGCGGAAAAACCTATGAATGGGAGGGGTGGATCGATCGAAC
>JAKSBQ010000029.1 GCA_022361075.1 Opitutales bacterium
CATCCATATAAATAGGCACTCCACCGAAAACAAAAAGTTTTGAAAAGTTGTCCCCAAAAGATTTAGAAAATCCACGCATATGAATCCTCTTACAACAAGACGCTTGGTTAAATTCCGAGCCGTTCCTCCTCTCCATTAACCAGCTCCACGTAGGCAGTAAAGTAATAGAAACTTGCAAATATACCTGTGAGGTATAGATTTTACTCATCGTGCAATTCGAATTTGATCCAAATAAAAGTAAACCAAACAAAGAGAAGCATGGTATCGATTTCGATGAGGCCCAAGAATTGTGGGATGATTTGGAAGGAGCGGAAATTGAAGCAAGAATGGATGACGAAGTTCGATATGCTCTAATCGGGATGATTGAAGACAAGCGTTGGACAGCCGTTTTCACTCTTAGGAAAGATAAAATTAGGATCATCTCAGTCAGACGATCACGGAAAAAGGAGATAGCGATCTATGAAAGCGAGTGAATTTGATAAGATATTTGATGATGCGAAAGAAGATATCGTTGATTATCTCGATCTCAGTACGATCAAACGTCGTGGAACAGAGCAAAAAAGAGTTAATGTAGATTTCCCCGTTTGGATGATCAAAGAGTTGGACGAAGAGTCGACTCGTTTAGGGGTTCCTCGTCAGTCTTTGATTAAAGTTTGGATAGCTGACCGACTTGAAGATCGGAAGCCCAAAAGAAGAAAAAAACGTTCAGCCAACAAGACGCGTATGGAAACGGCGTGAACGCCGTTCCACCGCTCAACGTTATCAAGTAAAATGAATCCTCAAGAAATCCTCCATCAAAAGAAACAACTACTTCGGTTGATTCAATTTGGTCAGGATATTCAACTGGTATTATCCGCCATCACTTTTCTCCTAGGAGAAGCTGATTACGAAGCGGCTTTGCTACGATGATTTTCACCATCTCAAAAGAAGAAAAAATTAAGGACATCAGGGTTGAGAAGTCTATTCATCCTCAAAACGCCGCTGGCATCGCACACAACGCCAAAAAATGGAAATTCAAACCAGCCATAAAAGATGGTCAGCCAGTTGAATATACTTTTAGAAGAACATTCTTGATCGGATTCAAACCAGAAAGTTAGCAAGGCTGTTGTGAGACAAATCTACCAGGATGTAAATACGAGAAATCGCTATTCGCAGGAGAGGGTCAGGCAAACACCCACCTCAACGATTACGAATTTTGACATTCTGCTAATTCTGATAAATCCCTAGTGTATTCATGAAAATTCGAATTCTGTTTTGGGTGTCATTAGCCCTCTTGTTGCAAGCTCAACTGTGCGCCTCTGCAGGGCGGCCTAATGTAGTTTTGATTTTAGCAGATGATCTCGGGTATGCCGACACTGGCTACACCGGATGCAAGGACTTCGAAACACCCAATATTGACCGTCTGGCTGAAAACGGAATCGTTTGCACCAATGGGTATGCCTCTCATCCTTTCTGTGCTCCCACGCGAGCGGGAATACTGACTGGTAGGAATCAGCATCGATTTGGGTTCCAGGAAAATCCCGGCCCAAAGTTTTCGGGCTTTGGCTTGCCCGAGACCGAAATCACACTTCCAGAGCTACTGTCCAAAGCAGGTTACCGAAATGCGCTTGTAGGCAAATGGCATTTGGGAGTTGAAGAAAAACACCATCCACTGAATCGAGGGTTCCAGGAGTTTTTTGGTTTTTTCCCTGGTGGGCACGACTATCACAGTTCTGACCCTGCCGAAACGGATATTCACTCATGGACTCATCCACTCGAACACAATGGCAAATCAGTCGCCGTCGAAGGCTACCTCACCGACCAATTAACCGATTCCGCTGTTGAGTTCATCAAGAGCGAAAAAGATTCTCCCTTTTTCCTTTTCATGTCTTATAATGCGCCTCATACCCCACTCCAAGCCTCGGAAGAATATCTAAATCGCGTTGGCGACATTGAGGATCCCACTCTGAGGATCTATGCCGCAATGATTGTAGCGATGGACGACGGCATCGGTAAAATCATGGCCACGCTGGAGCAGGAAGGCCTTTTAGAAAACACACTCGTCTTCTTCATGAGCGACAACGGAGGCTCCCCAGCGGCACCCTCCAACAATTTGCCCTTCAGAGGAGTGAAAGGCACCGCGCTTGAGGGTGGCATCCACGTGCCCTACTTAGTTTATTGGAAAGGCAAACTCGCTCCTGGAACTTACGACAAACCAGTCGTAAGTTACGACGTCTTTTCGACCGCTTTAGCGATCGCAGGAGCAGACATGCCCGACGACCGAGTCATCGACTCAAAAAATCTACTACCCTACCTTTCTGGTGAAAACAAAGAAGCCCCACACAAACACCTGTTTTGGCAATTAGCCGATCTTCAATGGGCGATTCGCTCAGAGTCAGACAAGGCGATCAACGTTGCTGGCGAAAGCACTTACCTTTTCGATATGTTTACGGATCTCGGGGAAAGCGAAGATCTTAGCAGCACGAAACCACAAACCGTCCGCTCACTGGAGGAGACTTTTCACCAGTGGAGGCAAGATCTTCCTGAACCTACCCACAAATCGGACGGAATCGCGGACACTCCAGGAGTCGCAAGCCGCACTCAACAGAAGGCTCTAAACGATTTGCGCCAAACGAGGAAGTGACGGATTGTCGAAGAAGAGTAGTGCTCCCATTAAAAAACGAACTAGTTTAACTCGCCTCGAAGCCCTGTAAATTCGGATCCTAGATCGTTCTCCAATCATTCCACGAGGGCCATCTTCTTTTGAGGACCTAATCTTCGGAAGCTGAATGCTCTGCCAAATCATCCGGGCCAAATTCGGTGCAACACGAACCTCGTATTTCGTAACAGCTATCGCAGACAAAAGCATCTCCCAGCTTGTCTGTCGTCTTTATACCACAGCGCTCGCAGATTCCCGCCTCTTCTTCGTCAGCCATCTTTTTGCTTAAAAAGAACTGGCCCTCCAGGGAGGACCAGTTCTTTACCCTGTTGATACTCATTTACTCTTACTCAGGAAGCGACCGCTTCCAGGAAAGGATAATCGATATATCCTTTTTCCCCTGAAGTGAAAAAGGTTGAAGGATCTGGACCGTTTAAAAGTGCGCCAACCTCAAAGCGTTTCTCCAAATCAGGATTGGCAATGTAAAGGGATCCGATGAAAATCGCATCTGTTTCGCCGTTTACATATTCATCCAACTGGAAAATCTCTAGCGCAGATTGATAAAACTTATCTAAAAACTCTTCTCATGCAGGATACCTCAGCTCGAAAGGTGCAAATCGAAACGTTTGGCCAAACTGGTTTCAAAAAAGTCCTCACAGACTGTGGACTCTCGAACGTGAGTATTATCGACGAAGAAATGATTCCGTCATCCACCCCATCATCAAGTTCACAGGACAGACTTATACGAAATCTAAGAAACCGTCTGAGCTCACTCCTGAAAACTCCAGTAAACCGACTCCTATAACCAACGTACTAACAGCAGTCTGAAATTCTGTGGAAACTGTATGGATCTATGCCAAAACCAAACACCTCAAGAAAAATAATTTAGAAATTTCCTGTTGTATCGTTACATCTCACTTCAATATAAAGTGATACTGAAAACAAATTCCGCATTCAACTCCTCTAATATCTGCTTTTTCATCTTTGATTAAATAAAAATGAAGATCTTTCTCCTATCCATATTCCTTATTCTACTCTGCTCCTGCGCAACCACCCAAAGTTCAAGTAAATATCCGAGTAATAGCCTCGGAGGCAATTCAGCGATTCCTGATAAAAACCTAATAGGTTTCTATGGAAGGAAGCAGTGGAAGGAGATGAGGAATATCCCATATGATGGATATATAGTCATGAGCGGGTCAGTAGACAGACACGAGAATTTTCATATCGACGAAATTAAAGAAGCGTATCCTGATGATAGTCGAAATAAAATAGCACTTCAATTTGCAAATGGCATCAAAGCATCAAATCTGAATGCGGGCTCTCGTATAAAAGCAAGAATCAGAGTTTATGTGGTTTTTTATGAGACTTTTTCCTCACCAAACAGAGCAATTGTCTTTACTCACAAAAGTGGGACATCTGCACCAACAGAATCAATAGGAGGTTCTTCTTACATCAGGATATGGACATATTAGATCTCAAGCATTTATAATTTGCACTGATTCATCTCTCTGCATGAAAAGATCAGAGATAATTGCTGAAAAAAAGCCCTCAATCGTAAAAAAATAGTCCAAACATACTTCATTTCTAAGACTACTTTTCTCAAATAACAACAATCAATTACATACTACACATATTACATATGAATAAAATCATTAAGACACCATTTATTATATTTATATTTTTAGCAATCTCCCAACTTACATCTCATGCTAAATCCGATGAATATTATATAAAATTTTTTAGTGAAAACATTGCATCAATAAACGGGAAAAAGAAAAAATTCAAAAACCCTGAGCTATTAATAACCACCTCTGAAATAGGAAAGTATGATCATGTGATGTTTAATACAGATTTCAACAAAGACCTATTTCCGATAATAGATAAACTGATTAGTTTCCTTAAAACAGAAGGAGTTCGGAATGTATCCTATTATACTGAAGACGATAGCATCCATACACAACCTAAGATAATATTGGCTCCTATAGCTAAAATCAAAGAATCAACAGATTTCTCAAACAGTAAATCAGTTAAATTGTCCATAGTCATGAACAAAAATGGACGAATCTCAGATATACAATTACTTAAATCTCAGGATAAAACAGCAGATAACTTAGGTGCTTTATCGGCCTCTAACTGGAGAGGATTACCAGCTATTCAGAATGGTAAATCTATAGTGTCACAGATGGAAATCGATCTAGAATTTGATACTTTAGATAAAGGTAAAATTTCAAATATCCAACTAAAACACCTTGGAAACATACTTCCAAATATTTTATCAAAAGATGAGACTGTTGATTTTATCGGATATTGCCAATACGCAATTGGCAAAAAGGACTCCAAGCATCTGAGCTTCAGAAATGGTTCAGTCTTTTGTAGTCAAGACCGGATAGTCATACTTAAGGGTGATTTCCAAAATCCACTTACACAAAATTACTACGAAATACCTTATGAAAAAGTGGAATCTGCTGGATACGCGAGTCGTATGGCATTGAGTCAAATTCAAGTATTAGATGATCAGAATCTCTATGCCATCAACATTTTGAATGGAAAAAGTGTAGATAAAAAAGCTAATAAAAAACTATTGAAAATGCTACATAATCATGGACTAAAACCATTCAAACCCAAAAAACTTTACCAACATGAAAAAACTTTTTACGAGCCGATTAACAACACTCAAAGTGCAAAGTTTTATGGATCAAAAATAGATGGTGGAAACGTGCTCATGGCCGACTTCATTACCTATATCGCTGCTGTAGAAGATAAACTTGTAAAAAACGGAGATAAAAAATGGGATGAACCCCTCCCAATAGCTGCAGGCACACAGCAATTAACCAGTATTATGGATTATGGGACAGCATATTCTTTAACATCATTTCATATCGATATTAATCCAGACATGGAGATTGCTGCAAAATCTGAAAAAATTAAAAAGTCTAATTTAATAAAAATGTGGTTAGAAGACATCACAACTGGTGAACCAATTACTCCTATAAAAATTACAAACCTGATTAGGAAGGATCAAATCTTCATCCCTATTTTATTATAATGACTAAAAACAGATAAAAAACTCACAAGAGACCGTCAGATGCTACAAACCTCCCATAATTATAGTTAATTTAGAATATCACTAATCAATCTTGGTCAGTTTATTGAATTTTGGAAAAAGGATGTTGGCTACCGATCTTAGATCAGATCAAAAAATCAGGACTGATTTCCATCTAAGATTCAGTCCTTAAAAATAGATAGGTTCTATTCTTAAGAGACAACTGTATCTAAAAATGGGTAATCGGTATAGCCTTTAGCTCCTTGAAGAAAAAATGTGGATGGATCGGGATCATTGAGTGGCGCACTTGCTTCAAAGCGTTTCTCCAAATCAGGATTGGCAATGTAAAGGGATCCAAAGGAAACTGCGTCCGCCTCGCCTTTGTTCAGCAAGTCTTCAGCTGAGTCCTCGGACAGCTTTTCGTTACGGATGAACGATCCATCAAAATGCGACTTAAGCTGGCTGCTGATACTGTCGTCCGCCAAGTATTCACGAGCAAAGATGAAGGCTATCCCACGCTTGCTGAGTTCATCCACCGCATAAGTGAAAATTGCCAGTGGATCACTATCCCCCATACTCGACGCATCTCCACGAGGAGCTAAGTGTACCCCAACCCGATCTGCACCCCAAACGTCGATAACCGCATCGGTGATTTCGAGAAGGAAACGCGCTCGGTTTTCGACACTTCCGCCATACTCGTCATCACGTTTATTTGTGGAGTCCTGTAAAAACTGATCGATCAAATAGCCGTTCGCCGCATGAATTTCTACACCATCAAATCCGGCTCTTTTCGCATTTTCAGCTCCTTTTTTAAAGTCCTGGGTGAGCCCTTTGATTTCGTTCACTTCCAAAGCTCGAGGGGTTTCGAAAGGTGTCTCTGGCCGAATGAGGCTTACATGCCCCTCTGGTGCAATCGCCGACGGCGCCACTGGCAGATCAGCATCCAAATAGCTGGAGTGAGACACACGACCCACATGCCACAGTTGCAACAAGATACGCCCTCCATCAGCATGGACCGCATCAGTAACCTTCTTCCAAGCCTCCACTTGTTCCTCCGACCAAATACCCGGTGTGTCGGGATAACCAACTCCCTTTTCAGTAACTGCTGTGGCCTCGCTAAGAATAAGGCCTGCGCCCGAGCGTTGGCGGTAATACTCCACCATGAGCTCATTCGGGACACGCCCGTCACTCGCGCGACAACGTGTCAGCGGAGCCATGATCATACGATTTGGGAGCTCCCAGGCTCCAATTTTTGTAGGTTCTAATAATTTTTTCATAAAGTGATGATTGAACAATGACTATTGTTTGATATGTATCGAACAAGTAGCCTAACGAACGAGGCTGTCAAACTATTGTTCGAAACTTTTCGAACAATTTATTTCTATGAAAGAATACGAACATCCACCAGTTGAAGAACTTAACCTAACTAAGGTGATGCAGGCGCTGGTGGATCCCTGTCGTCAACAAATCGTTCACACCCTCTTAGAAAAACGACACATTCAACTGGCCTGTTGCGAATTCGGACTCACCGTATCCAAAGCCACCGCCTCCCATCATTTTGAAATTCTTCTAAAGGCAGGACTGATTCAAAAGAAGCTGGAGGGAACGAAGAGCCTCATCAGCTTGCGTGAAGCCGACGTCGAAGCCCGCTTTCCGGGTTTGCTCAAGTTGATTGAGACAGAAATTTCGGCAGAATAAAATTCACTACTATTCAGCGATATATACCGAAAAACCTCTTCCAGGTCTCGCTAAGACAAGATCTTTAGAACCAGAGGCAATTTTCTCGCAACAGACACCGGAGAAGTCTTCGAAAACGTCAGTTTCTACACCAATGGGGAAACCTTCGGCGCGAATGGGCTGGAATTGGAAATCGTATACAACGACTCTGATATCGCCAATCTGTTCCTCAACTTAAACATACCTCGACGGAGACGATGGCGATCGGATTGGTGAGCACTACAATTTTAAATATGTGCCCGACCTGAACCTCTCCGGAGGAATTGTAAAAGAGAGGAATAGTGTATCAACAGCTTTACTCGCTCATCATGAAAGTAGTTTCGAAAGTATCTCGGATAACATAGATTCGACAACTTGGTTCGATCTCAAGCTGAGCTACAAATACACAACCGGAAGGCTTCATTTTCAACATTCACTGCTGCTTAGTAATCTGACGGACGAGGAGTTTTATGTTGCCGAATATGTTCGACGCCGAACCGTCACAGCATTGCCAACCGGCGTCCCCCGAAGCTTACTTTATCGACTTACGATTTCATTTTAAAAGCCAACAAAAGCTTAAGGTTTTTCGACTTTTCGGTAATCAAAAAACCTCATTGTGCTCTCCTGATTCACTCTCATCAGCAGTAAAGCCTTAGCCACGACCTTGTTGTAAGTCTCTGAAACGACGATGGTTTGGTCGGGTAGTCTCTCAAAAACAAATCGAACCACCATCTCCTTAATCTTCACTTTGGAATCGGGTTTAAAGGGTTTATCCGCTTTCAGTTCCAGGCTCTTCACAAACTCACCTGCATCATCATACACAAGCACTCCATTGAGGCCTTCGAAAAACTTCTGTTCATCTTCGCTAGTATCCTCATCGAAATTTAACCGAGGAACAAAATGGTAGACGCTTGTATTTTCCGTTTTACCGACCAACTCCAGTGTGTCAGGTGTGATCATCTTTGAAGGCGAACTCTTCTCCTCACCAGGTGCTTTCGCCTTTCGGTCTCGGAACTTTTTATGAAATTTCTTTAGATCATTTTTTTCGGGCTTTTTACCGTTTACCGTACGGAGAATGACTTTGCCCCTTCCTTCAATGATTGGGAGGAAAACTCCTTTTCGCACACCTTCCTTCCCCGTCTCCTCGAAACTCCATCCCCAATCGTCGAGTGAGGTGTTCTCCAATTTCTCAAAAGCTTTCCAAATCTTATCTGTTTGCTCATCTCCAGAGTGAAGGAAGGGTGATGACATAAGCGTTACAAAAACAGCGGCAAGTAATGTGCTACATCTATTCATTGTTGGGGTTAGACGCAACAATATGAAAAATGGTTTCAAATAAAAAGAATCAGCTCGTTGACAATTTAAAAAAGTATTCACTCAGTGAGTATATACTCATCAAATGAAAGTAACAAAACGAGATCAACAAAAGGCTCAGACCCGACAGAGGATACTCGATGTCGCCTACTCACGATTTTCCAGCAATGGAATTGAAAAAACCAATACTGCGGACATCGCGAAAGAGGCCAAGCTTTCGCATGGAGCGATTTTTGTGCATTTCAAGACGCGTCAGGACATTGTGCTGAATGTCATTGATCGTTTTGGCGTAGAGCTGCGAGAGCAGATCACGCAAAGCATAGGTCGCAGTCACACCCCGAAGTCTGTTCTCCTTTCATTCACAAAAGCACTCGCTTCATTTGAAGATTTTTACGTGGAACTCCTTATCGTGATGCCGAAGATGCCCGACAGTCTTCAGGGCTCTTTTCTCATGGTACAAAATGCTCTCGCCTATCAATTACTTCCTGTCGTTAAAGCAAAACTTGATCCGTCAAGATATGAAAAGCTTGGTGAGGATGGGATCATGAACAGTTGGTTTGCACAACTTCATTACTTCTTGAGCAACAGACACTTGTATGTAAGCGAGAGCAGCGTGTTAGAAAAGTCAGGAACAAAAATAGTCAACGATTACTTAACGTTACTCGGACTCGAAACATGACAGCCAATAAACAAAAATTTAAATGTCCAAGTTGCGGCTCCTGCGGAATACCGATGGAAAAAGCATCTGATTTTGGAGGCAACAAAGTTGACAACGCTTACTGCGTATTCTGCTCAGATGAAAATGGCAACTTAAGTGTGTCCTTCGAAGATGTAGTCAACTTCTACACGAAGGACTTTGTGAAACGCCGTGGACTTGATTCCACTCGTGCCAAACAAATTGCCTCTGAAACCGTGGCTAGATTCCCAGCATGGTCAGGCAATTCATAGTAAATTTCACACACAACACTAATCAAAG
>JAKSBQ010000135.1 GCA_022361075.1 Opitutales bacterium
ACATTCAGAATGTCCGGTTGCTCAAAGGATAAATCCATTAACTCAGTGCGATCGGCTCTCAGGTTAAAAAGAGCCCACGGCTGATGGTTGAAAGCGACAATTTTCCAATCCCCCCAACGAGCACCGCGGTTGCCCTCATGCTCCCAGTAGACCGGTTTCTCGCGAGAGATATTCTTGCCTTTTAGAATCGGTGTGAGGCTCATTCCCTCCATAGGAAAAATGGATTCGCCCTCGTATACCACAGGGTAATCGGCATTCCCGAGTTCGACGAAGGTCGGCATGATGTCGATGATGTGGCCGTACTGATGGACGACACTTCCTTTCATGTCTTCTGCCATCCCTTCCGGCCAGTGAACGATGCAAGGAGTCGCAATGCCACCTTCGGTTGTGAAATGCTTGTAGCGGCGGAAAGGTGTATTCGAATAGGTGGCCCAGGATTGACCCTGGAAAACGCTAGACCTCGAAGTCCCCGATTTTTCAGGTCCACTGTAACGTCCGTAAGGTCCCTGCTCTGCGCATGCGCCGTTGTCCGACATAAACACAATGATCGTATTATCGAGCACTCCCCGCTCCTTAAGTCCTTCCACTAAGGTTCCGACCGCGAGGTCCATTCGGTCCACACACGCTGCATAAATTTCCTGAATATGCTCCATACGAGCTTTTACCTCCGGAGCGAGGCTTTCCCAGTCGGGAACATCAGGGTTCTTCGGGGAGAGTGGCCAATTCTCATCGATCAGCCCCATTTCAATCTGTTTTTGATAAATAGGTTCACGAAGTTGTTCCCACCCATCGGCAAATCTACCTTTGTATTTATCGATCGTCTCCTTGGGTGCCTGTAGCGGGAAGTGAGGAGCATTAAATGCAAGGTAGAGGAAAAACGGTTTTTCCTCCTTTACCGCTTCATCGATGAATCGCAGCCCAAACTCCGCGTAAAGATCGCTCGAATACCAGTCCTTCGGAAGCTTTTCTGAGTAAGGATCGATGGGTTCACCGTTTAAATGCAAGGTCTTTGCCTTGCCGTTGTCCGGATAATAAAACGCGGACTGGATGGCAGACAAAGATCGGTCAAAACCCCTGTCCCAGGCGTAAACACCATACTTTCCACCGATGTGCCATTTTCCGGAAATCGCCGTTAGATATCCCGATTCCCTCAAAACCTCAGCGACGGTCACACAACTTTTGTTCAATTGTCCTCGATAGCCAGGGTGACCCTCGCCTTTATTCATGCTTTCAAGGTAGCCCATACCGGCCTGATGTGCGTAAAGACCCGTCAGCAAAGATGCTCTCGTTGGTGAGCAACGTGCGGTGTTGTAAAACTGCGAAAAACGGAGCCCGTTCGCCGCCAGTTTATCCAAGTTTGGCGTTTCAATGATCGTATTGCCATAGCAACCCAGATCTGCGAATCCCATGTCGTCCACGAGAATCAAAATAATGTTGGGCCTATCCTGAGCTCGGTCGAAGGAACTGGTCTGAACATCATCCGCAAAATGCGACAAAGTCAGACCCCAAAAAAGTCCGATAGATAAAAAACAACGTGGGGGCGATAGTTTTAAATGCATTATCTGTAGGGGGTTAATTACTGTCGCATATTTAGGACAGGATTCACAGAATTAACAAGACGTATCCTGAAAAATCATTTAAATCCTGTCTTGCAATAAGCTACTTACAGCAACACTTTTTCGAATCCCACTTTTCGAATTTTTGAGCTTCATCAGGCCCAGGGTTCGCATAATCTGGATCTTTCGCACGAATGAAAACCTCTCCGTTCTCCAGTTGCTTTACCACAAGCGGCACGATGGTGACACCACGTTGATTAATCGTCTGAGCGGTTTCTCCAAGATCACGATCCTGGATGCCTTCTCTTGAGAGCGGAGCCACATTCGCATTGTAAAACGCAGTGTTCCACCACTTTCCATCACGAGTCTGGAATGGAGTGCCATGACCTAGAAAACGACCTGCGAACTTGCGAGGTCCGTAAGTGCCATTGATCTTATCGGATATGCAGTAGTATAGGTTGTAGGAACCTTGGCGGCCTTTGTCCGTGGACCATGCCGTTCCGAGATGCACATACTTATCTCCAACCATGATCATCGTCGCACCCTCGTGACCAATGCGAGAGATCATCTTTTCCGGATTCAAGGGATCTGGACGTTTGCTGGAAGGATCAATGCGAACCGCCTCTCCATCAAACCCCGAAAAATCATCCTTAATTGGAGCTACCATGGTGTTGGCCCAAAGCATCCACCATTTACCCGTTTTCGGATCTTGGTAAAGCGAAGGATCGTGCTTACGCTGCATGTCTTCTATCATCGGGAAGGCCCAGGGACCTTTTAGCTCGGCGCCTGCCGAGAATGCCAGTATAGATTTTGGACGAGGACAATGTACAAGAGCCCATTTCCCCATCTCCTCAATCCAGTGAACCTCTGGTGCCCAAATCACCTTTCCTGGTTGTTCATGGTAACTATCTTCTAGAGTGTAAGGGGTTCCCAGATATTCCCAATCGATGAGGTCCTTGCTCTTCCAAACCTGGACCACATTACCAACGGCGGTTTGCTGGCCCAGCCCCGGATTGTATGGATCCGTTTCTTCACGAGGATCATCCGGGTGAATAGTCGTGCCGGTTAGGTAATAATAGTCATCCGGGCCTAGCGTGATGTAAGGATCCCGAATCCAACCTTCCTTGATGTAAAGCGCACGATCATGCGATTTGAGGCCTGCCTCAATTTCCGCTCTCGACATCGCAGGTTCAACAGGGGCATCGATAGGCTCTTCTGGAAGCAATATCGCATGCAAATTCAGACTCCATGCAAAGATAGATGAAAAAATCAGGGTGAATAAGGTTTTGTGTATTTGTTTCACGGGTGGTATTATTAGAGTGATCAACACATGATGAAATCAAAATCGATTTACTTAGCAAACAGGATCAAAAAACCTGCCACCTGACATCAATTGATGAGCAAACGACACTATCTCAATAATCATGGCGAATACGTTTATATAATTAGGCTGTCGCTATTCTTTAAATCTCTCATTTTTCACCTTTGCATATCTGAAATATGAGAGGTATTAATCTAGAGAATTCAATATTCCGTATCCAAATAAGAAGTGAGGAGATCCAAATTCTGGGTAATATTACCTCTGCTCTTTCAACATATGTATTCTGTAAAAAAAATCCCTACATTTGATGTCATTACGATTTCTGTATTTTGCTTAATCGCTGCCACTACTTTTGGGCAAAATGAATGGAGTGATTCATCTGTCATCCAACTGAATAAGCTATCTCCAAGGGCAACATTCATCCCATTTGCCGATGAGGTTACCGCCTTACAAGAGATTGACCATCCGAAACGCTCCAGCCGTTACCTGTCACTCTCCGGCGAATGGGACTTCTCCTGGTCAGCATCCCCTTCCGATAAACCAGCAGATTTTTACAGACCTGAATACTCAACTCAGTCCTGGGCAAAAATTGTAGTTCCAAGTAATTGGCAACTTCAAGGACACGGGATACCTATCTACAAAAATGCAGGTTATCCATTCGACACTACAGATTATAAGGTGCCAGAAACATGGAATCCGGTTGGATCCTACCGCCGAGTGTTTGAACTACCATCGCATTGGCAGCTTCAAAAGGATGAAGGGGAACGCATTGTCCTTCATTTTGAAGGAGTAAATTCTGCTTTTTACGTTTGGTTGAACGGCGAGCAAATAGGATATAGTCAAGGGAGCCGGACTCCTGCGGAATTTGATATCACAGATGCATTGCTCCCAGGGAGAAACATGATCGCAGTCGAGGTTTATCGCTGGTCTGATGCTTCCTATCTTGAAGATCAGGATTTCTGGAGATTGTCCGGTATTTTTAGGGATGTTTATTTGATCTATAACAAGAAATCCTATCTGAAAAATTTCCAAATTAACGCTGGATTTGACGCTGCTACAAACTCCGGAAAATTCCGCCTGAAGGTAGATACAGTTTCAGCAGATGTTCGTTATCAGCTTATCGACCCTTCCAAACAGAACACTGTTTTGAAAGGTTCCATCAGAGGTAGCGGAGTGTCTTCCGAAACTCTCGATAACGTGATTCCATGGAACGCCGAAGCACCCAAGCTCTACAACTTGTTCATTGAAGTTGTGGATGCGAAGGGTCAACCGGTTGAGTATGTTAGCCAACGTGTGGGGTTCAGGAGTATCAAAATTCAAAACGGCATATTCTACCTAAATGACAAAGCGATTAAGCTCAAAGGTGTGAACCGTCATGAACACAAAGCTGTTACTGGGCATGTAGTTGACGAGGAAGATATGCTTCGGGATATCGCATTGATGAAACAGCACAATATCAACGCAGTTCGAAATTCGCATTATCCAAATGCTCCCGAGTGGTATCGATTGTGTGATTTACATGGAATCTATCTGATCGATGAAGCGAATTTGGAAACCCATGGGTACGGAAGGGGTCCTTTCAGCCAGATCTCTATGGATTCCACTTGGAAAAAGCAACATGTGGATCGCATGCAAAGGATGGTGGAAGCTCATATCAATTTTTCATCGATTATCGCCTGGTCGGTCGGAAACGAATCAAGTGACGGCGACAATACACATGCTTCTTACGAGTGGGCCAAACAGAGAGATGACAGTAGGCCAGTGCATTATGAGAATTCAACCCACATGGATGGTCGCGGACTATCCACTGATTTCCTCTCAAGGATGTATTTACCCGCAAAAGATTATCAAGGGCGTCTGGATCTCTATCCTGAGAAACCATTGGTTTGGTGCGAATACTCCCATGCGATGGGTAATAGTAATGGTAATCTCGACGCTTACTGGGACCTGATTTGGATCGAACCACGAATCGTAGGTGCCTTTGTGTGGGATTGGATGGACCAGGGCCTGAAACAAACCATCCCTCATGGACTAAAAGATCCATGGGGGCGCAATTCCTTCAACGCTTATGGGGGCTGGTGGGAAAATCGTTTGGGAATCTCGAACGACGACAATTTTTGCATGAATGGGCTTATCAATGCGGATTTAGGCATCAAACCTGGCCTAAAGGCATTAAAATACATGCAGCAACCTGCTCTTATCGAACTTGTTGATTCGAAAGATGCGTTGCTTGTAACCAATCGTTACGACTTTATCGATCTTGCCGATCAGTTAACGTTGAATTGGTCCATTCAGATGGAAGGCAAAGTTTTGCATGAAGGGAGTCTCCCACTGCCATCCGTTGCTCCCGGCAAGACCGTAAAAATTAGCTTACCTCAAAATGCCTTGGCGCCAGATTCAACAAGGGAAGTTTGGCTGGATATCGATCTTGTTTCAAAGAAATCAACTCCCTACTGGGACCGTAGCTATGCTTTAGCTTCCGAACAGTTTCAGCTATCCGGTTCATGGGAACCCAGGCATTTGAATGCTACCGACTCTCTGAATTGGACCCTCAATGAACTGGAAAATGAGATACATGCTAACGCACAGGGACATTCCCTGATTTTCGATAAGGAGAAAGGAACTCTCTCCAGTTGGAATGTTGAAGGAAAGGAGCTCATTAAAAATGGACCTCAACCTGATTTTTGGAGAGCACCCACCGACAATGACCGCGGCGCAGGGCTAGGTGATTACTCAATAAAAACGAAAATGCAGGCATTAAAGCCAAGTAATATGTGGGAGGATGCCGGCGATAAATGGGTTGTCGAAGAGTCATCCACAGAGCAAAAGAACGGAGACCATCAGATCAGGTTTGCAGGATCGATTCTAGAAGGAAGAGCTAACGTAAGTATGCTCTATGTGCTGAAGGAATCAGGAGCACTGGAGGTGAGTTATTCTTATGCAACCGATGAAGTTTTACCCATGCTTCCAAGGGTGGGAACCCAGTGGGTACTTGCGTCAGAAATGAATACCATCGAATGGTATGGACGGGGTCCACTTGCAACCTACGCTGACCGTAAATTCGAAAAAATGGGTGTCTACCAATCATCCCTATTGGATGATTGGGTTGAGTATTCTCAACCTCAGGAGAATGGAAACAAAGTCGACGTACGCTGGTTTAAAATCACAAACGATGATGGTTTTGGACTACAATTCATGTCCGAAACACCCTTGAGTTGCAATGCTTTGCCTTGGAGTCACGGTGAAATCGAATCAAAGGCATATTCATGGCAACTCGGTAATCCTAAATCCACCTATTTGAATATTGATTTGGCACAAATGGGAGTTGGAGGTGATAACAGTTGGGGGGCAACCTGTTTACCTCAGTACCAACTTAAACAGAAAAGCTATGAATTTACCTACACGGTTGAGCCTCTTATGCCAGAATAGAAATACCGTTACAGGCGTACTCTAAATCGCTAACTTCATGAGCTTCTCGTAATGGGGTCGGCAGGCTTCGAGCAAGGGCTTGAGGTGTTCAGGAAAAGGTTCCGTTTTAGGGCGATATTGCCCAAAACCTGTGGATTGGTGCACACTGTCATACCAGTATTTTGCCCATATGCCGTCTTCTGGACGTGCCCCTGCTGGCCACTCCAACATATCGCTTTCAAATGAAATGCCCACAAACTCACAAAAACGTTCCAAAACTCGCTTCGGATCTGATAGCACTCGCTTAGACTCCAATACGATTGGTTCGATTTCGTTCTGTTCGAAAAATTCCAATAGCTCAATGTGCAGCGCATAGCCAACATCGTTCATGGTTGGGTTCTCGATCACCTTACCAAATGATGGAAGCATATCTACGGGATCACGAGTCAGCATCACATTTATGGTTTCCCTCATGAAGCTTTTGTCTAAATCCAGTAAGTGGTGAGTCATATTTTTAAAGAAAACAACGGGTTTTTCATGCTCACCCATTATCATCTGCACGACTTTCGCCCCATCGTTTTCCATTGAATCAATTACCTCATGTGCTCCCGGATGATAGGATTTTGCATCTGTATTCTGCAGGTAGTGCGCATAGAAAGGTTCGTCATACACCAGCGTGTCACTTCTCTGGGCAAAAGAATACATGAGAGCTGTGGAGATATTTCTAGGGCCCGACCACAGGCAAATCCGCTTCGTCCGATTACTACCCATGATTTTTTTCAATGTCCTCTTGGACCAAGGTTTCATAAAGACCGCTAAGCTTTTGGGTCATTTCACCGTATTTTCCATTACCAAGGATTCTACCATCTACCATTGTGACTGGTGTCAGACCACCAAATGTTCCGGTTACAAACGCTTCATCGGCACCATAAACATCAAAGAGTGAAAAATTTTTTTGATAAACAGGGATTCCAAAACGTTCACAGGCCTCGATCACCTTAGCTCTAGTAATTCCGTTCATGCAATACTGCCCGGTAGAAGTCCATACCTCTCCATTTTTCACCATAAAAAAGTTGGTTGCATTACAGGTCGAAACAAACCCATTCACATCCAGCATCAATGCTTCATCAGCACCTGCTTCGATCGCCTGAACCAGAGCCTGCACTTCGTGCAACTTACTATGGCAATTCAGTCGCGGATCCAGATAATCGGGCGAACCTCTACGAATGGTACTCGTAAAGAGTATGATTCCTTTTTGCTTACTCTCTTGTGAAGCCTGCTTGTGCTCAGCAATAATGACAACATTCGGACCAGAAATCGTAAGACGAGGATCTTGAGAAGGTGTTTTTTTCAGCCCCCGAGTCACCATCAGGCGCACATGGACGTCATCATACATGTTATTGGCTCGTAGCGTATCCCAAATACGCTCTGTAATTTCTTCTCGGGTAAAATCAAGTTTCATTCCAATCGTTGCAGCAGCTTGCCACAATCGGTCAAGATGTTCATTCAGAAATACTAACACTCCTTTGTGCAGTCTGAAGGCCTCCCAAACCCCGTCGCCTACCAGATAGCCGCTATCAAACACCGAAATCTTTGCTTCGCCGCGAGGAAGCAATTCTCCATTCATAGATATCTTGATCGTCTCATTCCGATCATCAGCCAGTGCATTGTGCGTTCCATGTACCATACCTATATTTATAATATACATTAAAACGAATATCCACCCATTAAAGAGCTATAAACATCTATTCGAAGAACTTAAGAACAAGCCTGGTACGGTGAGCTCTAAATAAATCACCCCTCTAGAACTCCCTTAGATAATTGACGATCTCCCTGGCATTCTAAAATCGAGATAAGTGCATGCCCGCCAGAAACACCAAACTCCACGGGAAACGCCATCGGAAATCGATTCTCCTTTGCTTCTGCCGATTCAGGATGACGAGAAAAGAACTACGAAGGGTGAGTAAGGCTTTCCTCTGAGGATCACAAAGGTCATTTTGATGAACCACTGATCAGTCTCAGCAGAAAACAATCAGTTTCCCTCTTGATCCCACTTAGATCTTCTTCCATTTCAGCCACATAGATGTGATTCCCAT
>JAKSBQ010000328.1 GCA_022361075.1 Opitutales bacterium
AATCTCAACTCCATCAGGAAAATCGAATGTCGCAATAAAACCTGCCGGAGCGTTTCTATCGTAAAAAACTGTTGGCCCCAGATCAAAAAGTTTACTTTTAGGTTGCTGCAAATACCCTTCCAGAAGACTGGAAAAATCTTCGATAACGAGAGGATCTAGACCATGCAAATATTCCCACCCGTCTGAACTTCCATCACCATCCGTATCCGAAGACGTAATCTGAGTTCCCAACGCCCGCTCTTTATCATTGTTCAACCCATCATTGTCTGAATCAAAGTTGATCGAAATCGGACGTGTATTGGATATCTCGAAGTTGTCGATCCAGGAGGCTTGAGATGCATCCTCATAAAACTTCAAAAAGCTTATTTTGCTAAGACTATCGACATTTGAATCTGCAAATTCGATCCAAGAGGCAGCAAGTTCTCCATCAACATAAAGATCCCAACGTTTCGATAGGTAGTTGATGCAAATCGAAATATGGGACCATGAACCCGCATTTAGAGTAATCGATCCTGCCTGCCATTCTCCAGCATGATAAACGTGTAATAAACCGTTATGGTCAGGCTGGAAAATGGCACTTTTACCTTCTGTTTCAGGAGCAACCAAGGAACCGAATGGCAAAACCGCGTCAAAACTAATCCATACCTCCTGAAGATTAGGAGCAGAGATATAAGTATAGGCCTCACTACCTTCACCTTGCGTCCCGGGAGCTTGTAAATGAACAACTTGAGACGTATTGGTGGAGTTTGCAGCTACGATCCCATCGACCATTACACTTGAATCTGAAAACCATCCTTCCTGTCCATTCAGGATTCCCTCTTCCATTCCGTCAGACACCTCAAATCCTGTTTCGTAGCCATATGCACCAGAACCGATGTAAACCACTTTTTGCACATCTTGAGGTGTGGCTGGATTGAGTCCTTCGGTGATCTCGAATCCATCCTCTAAACCATCACCATCCGTATCGATGCGCACAGGATCTAGGCCCATGAAGAACTCATCTTGATTCGTTAACCCATCTTGATCCGAATCTTCTGCAGGGTTCAATGTTGTGAGATCATTTGCGTAAAAAGTCTCCCATCCATCAAATAGGCCATCTGCGTCTGAATCGGAGAAATAAGAACTTGTTAACTCCGTGGACAAGTCGTCCAGGTAGACCTTACGACCTCCGCTAGCATTAATTTCAAGCTCGATGTAACTTAGAGAAGGTGAGTAGCTCTGGTTTGCAGCGACTAAATGGTCATCTATTATTAAATTCCATTTCGAGTCCGTCGTGCTCACCCAAGATTCGATCTCGATCCAGTCGGAGCTTACGTTTTCAGCCGATATGTAATACTTTTTACCTGTCGAATACCAATTCTCTCCGAGTCCATACTTATCTGCCCATACGTAAACTTCTCCTGAGTTGATATCGTTTTTCAAAAAACATACCTTAGCCGTCGTACCGGATATGGTTGCTTCTTTCGCCTCAGGCAAAGTGGTGAGTGCCTCTAGCTTTACCTTGTATTTGATCAAAAACGCACTCTGAGATTTTGCAGTTAGAGCAATTGCTGTCGTTGATTTTTCAGATCCTCCTACACTTAATGCTTGGTTTCCCAAACCTTCGGCCACGATAAACGCTTCTCCTTTTTCTTTTCTCCAAGTGTGATTCAGTGGGCCAACCACATATCCATCTTCTGCAGAAAAACTTGTTTGGAATGGAGCGTCGTGCGCAACTAAATCCGCATTTTCAAGAAATAAGGAAGCTATTTCAGCTTCTGATACAGCACGACTGTAGATACGAACATCGTCAATATAGCCCTCGAAACGATCTTTCGGATTACTTGAAGTGCCATATGCTCCCAACCGTAAAGGAGCATTTGCTGAATTTAGATTCTTTCCGGTAAAATCGCTTTCCTCATCTAGTTTCTTTCCATCCAGGTAGTATTTTACCCAACCATTATCAAGCTTAACAACCAGATGGTGCCAACCTGTATCAAAGTCACATGGGATCTGCCACTCGTTAGCGCTGTCGTGAGCGTAACCCACCCTAAATACGATGTGATCCGAATAGATCGACAACAGATAACCCCTCCTACCTCCTACATCTCTATTTCTGCAAATCAACGTGTAGGTTCCGCCATTGGAACTCAGAAAATTATTCTTAAACCAAACACTTAATGTTAACTCGTTACTGTAATTACCGATGTTGTAGCTACTTTCATAGCCGTAATCCAAAAAGGACTGACCATCGTAAAAACTAGCAGTTGAAAGGTCAGCTCCTTGAGGGACGAGATAGGCTTCTGCCCAGACTGTCCGGTCACAATCTGCGTTGTTAGTTTCACTCCCGATTTCGAGTCGCAGATCGTTCGCACCACTTATGTTCAAGTCTATAGGATAAGGCCGACTGTTCTCATAGAGAACTGGAGTCGTGAAGATATTAGAACCGTCAGCCAAAAATCTAAAACTTGCGGAAGACGCACTACAAGGATTCACAAATCCAACATTCGCGATAAGCTTTGAATAAAGGCTTCCCGTCAAATCATATGCTGCGAAAGATAGATACCCTCCCGTGGTCGCATGACAGTTCAATCCCGTATCGAACTCCACATCCTTGATAATTGTAGAATCAACTTTGTTTAAACCACCCGAAGCACACTCCGATGCATAGGCCTCCAAGTCCGTCAAATAGACTCTCTCATGTGACCTGGAAATCGTCCTTACGCCACCATAATTATTTGGATCGATTCCCTGAATTTTGTCCTGATAAGGATGCTCTCCTTCCGCGTCAAAATGGAAAATCAAATCTTGGGTGCTAATTGATGCGAACGTTTCATTCGATACGAAATGAATCAGTCCGATCCCCAGCACGCACAGTCCCAGATATCCTCTAAAACGAGCAAAACGAGAGAACAAAACGAATAAAAATACCGCCCCCAATAAACCAATCGAAGAAATAGAAATTTGTAAGCCTCCTGAAGCAACATCACTTCCAAACACCTGAACTTCTGCCACATGAAACCACTCGTATGTCGTGCCTTGAATTCTGACAAACCTTCCGGTTCGATTAATTGAAAATTGGGAGACATCAACCGATTGATCCTCGTAGATGCTAAATACGTCTTGGTCGCTCAAACATGTGTTTAAATCTTCCGAGGGGAATGGCTCATCTGACACCAGAATATGAAATTTGTATAATCTCCAGCTAAAGGCATCGGTACGATTCCAAAGCACAATATGGTCAATGCTTTTGATCCCACCCAAATCCAAATCCCACCATGCATTCTGAATCCTAGTCGTGTGGCAAATAGAGCCTGCATAATAGTCTCCGTTGGTGTTATCATCAATAGCTCTCGAAGCATCAGCACCACCCCAGGTCGAGATCTGACTAGCAGTACCTTCCAATGCCAAATTAGTGCTTTGAGACCAGGCAAAGTTAAAAAGAACAAATCCTGCGAAAGTATAAGCAACAAGTGATAGCTTGTGATACCCTAAAAAGGCAAAAGTTTGAGAAATCATGAGGCAAAGAGGTTAGAAGAAAAAATGCTGATCTAACAAAGAGCATCATTAACTAAACTAATAAGGTCAACTACAAGTTATGAACAAATCTCAGTTAGTCTTACAATTAGCGAAACACTGCATTTCCTTTGCTCTGACCATTTCTTGATTCATATGACAAGCCAGTCTTGCGTTTAGATCGGGAGTGCTAAACTATTTTCCGAAGCATGGAGGCAAACATACCCAATCTTTCTGGCGAGCAAATGGCCAAATATCGGAAGTCCCAAAACCTTTTGGTGACAAAAAAGAAGCCGATGTTTCCCATTCAGGAAGACTTACGAGACTACCTAATCGAATACAATCGAGAGCAAGATCTACCGATTAGCTACCGCCAGCTACTTCGTTTTCAAAATTCCGTTCCCTGCTACAACGCTGACGGGGAAGATACGCTTTGGGAAACGGTAGGTTACAATGCCGCTGAGATGGAGGAGATCAACCAGGGGCTCCGCAAGGTCTACGCGATTCTCAAGACGGATGGTCAGATGAGCATCGTTAACCACCTCTACGTGGACCGAATCGACTATTGCACGTTCGGAAATTCCAATCCGTTTCGCATCCGCATCGTCAACTCCCAAAACGACAACTACGATTATTACTACATCAAAAGCGCGGATGCCTCACGAGTGTATGGCTTGGAGCTTGAACACCTACTCTCCCCAAACCGAATGCACTACCTCACTTCGAGCAACACACTCGTAGAAGAGCACGTCGTCGGAATTCCCGGAGACATCTTCATCGCCGATTGGCTCCAACGCTCTGAAATCAATCCTGTGCGAATGGCCAAAGAGCTTATCAAGTTCAATGAACGTTGTTTTGTCAGGCTTCTTGGAGACATGCGCTCCTACAATTTTGTAGTCGACATCACTCCAGACATCGAAGGCTTCCAGATTCGCATCCGTTGCATGGACTTTGACCAACAGTCCTACAGCGGTAGAAAGAACTTCTATTTCCCTCAGTATTTTAAGGAAAATCAGGATCTTGCCTTCTACTGTCTAAAGCACCTGACAACGGAATCGATTTATCAATACCAGCTCGAAGAACACGCTCTGATGGTCAGACGGATTCAACTGATACACTACCGACTCGAGGCCCTTCTTGACGCCATGGAAAAATCTACGATTTCAAAACCGGAAAAAGTCGCAGAGCTCAGAGAATCGCTCGCAGCTCACCATGGGTACCCAGCGTTCGAACAATGTCAGAATATGGGTCAAATCCTAAGAACCAGCCTTCGTGTGATGGCAGAGCGAACTCCGAAACCCGGAGATTGGGATAACGATCCTACTCACTTACTCTAGCATCTTCCTTCAGAGTGAAAGTTGATTTCGCAACCCAATCCATCAAACTCGGCATCCGGGATTTTTGCGAATTTGGGCAAAATAGCTATCCATCCACACCCTACGATTTAGCAGGAAACTGGCGGACTCAATTGGGGCATAAATGGCACCAGCAGCTGTGGGCAGAAACTCAAAGTCGCTTTCAAAAAAAAGCCCAGGCAGAGGTCTCGATCAAGGGAACAATCGAACACCAAAGCTGGTCATTCGAGATCCAGGGCCGTATTGATCAGATCATCGAAGAAGACTGTGAAAACATCGTCCGAGAGGTCAAAACCACCAGTCAGATACTTCCCTTACCCGTTGCCAAACTCCAGTCCTTATTTCCGAGCTACTTTGAGCAGGTCGCATGTTATCTGTTTTTAAAAACATCCGAGGAATCCGTCGCAAAACCTTGGTCAGCAGAGCTGCTTTTCCTCCACATCGAAACCGGAATCCGTCAAACCGTTCCATTCACAGAAAAACCGCTCGCGTTCCTCGGAGAAAGGCTGGACGCATGGGTCGCATTTCTGGAATCCCAAAAGGTCAAAAGATCGAGGGTTGAAAGACTGACAGTACCAGTTGCGTTTTCCACCTTTCGAGAAGAACAAATTCCTGCCCGAGAAAGACTACTCGGAACCCTCGATTCTGATTTTCAAGGCTCTAGAATCATCACTTTTCAAGCTCCGACCGGCTTTGGAAAAACAAGTCTTGCGATCGAATGGGCACTCAAAGCACTCAAATCGGAGCACATCAATCGAATCCTGTTTCTCACTGGAAAAAGCACCGGACAGGAACCCATTCTAAACGAATTCAATCGCTTCCAGTCACTCTCCCCCGGCATTCGCTACTTTCAAATTCGCAATCTGGATACCCACATCAAGTATTGCCCTCACCTACCTTGCGCCTGCTCCTGGGCGGAAAAAAATGTCGATCAAGCACTCCGGGCCAACGTATCCCCTTCATCAATCGAGTCGCTCATCGAAAAAGGCTCTCCTGAGATGGAAGCAGTTTCGCAGCTCGCGAAAAGCGAGACGCATTGTCCTCGGTTAATCACTCAAAGTTCGTTGACCCAATCCGAATGCTGGATCGCGGACTACAACTACGTTTTCTCACGATCCGCCGCTGGTTTCATTGAAACAATTCCGACCTACACCGCAGAGGACACACTCCTGATCATTGATGAAGCTCACAATCTTCACGACCGCGTGTGTTCCAACCACTCCTGCTCCATCAACCCTTTTCAACTGCGCATACTGGTCCAGATTTTGAATGAAAACAGAAGCTCAAGAGTGCTAGCAGCTGCTGTCGAACAGATTCTCAATTTTTGCCAGGAGCTTCCTCCCATGGATCGATTGGAACTACGCGATGAATATCTATTTGTGGACTTGATGGAATCCTTCAGAGAAACACTCAATCAAAGTGCGGAGACGTTTGCCAAACTTGAGGAGAATGAAGTCTCACTACTATGGGATCTCTGCAGAGCTCACGAGATCGTAACCCATAATGAACTCAAGCTACTCTTCTGGAAACCCGAAGCTGGCCATCTCCAAATCACCTGCATCGACTCAGCTTCAGTGATTAACGCCGAACTCGAACGATTCGGAAAAGTGCTTATGATGAGTGCAACTTTCCCTCCTGAGAAGCAATTTGAGAAACAAACAGGCCTGTCCTTCCAACAAATCTACCCCATCATCGCGACTAGCCCCTGGAGAAACGACGCTTACCAGGTAGCGATCGACGCGAGAGTCGACACTCGTTATAAAAAGAGGGATAAACACTATCTCACGACTGCCGACACGATTTCCCTCCTGACCCAAAATACGCACCTGCCGATCGTTGTTTTTTTTCCATCCTATCAATACGCAGCAACCATCAAAGAGTATCTTCGAGTGTCTCATCCTCATCTGCGGGCATTCACGATGGAGCGAAGAGTGACGCCAATGGAGCAGCTGGAATCCATTCAGTTGGCGATTCAACAAAATGACGTGCTGCTATTGCCCCTTGGAAGTGGTTTCAGTGAAGGAATCGATTTCTTGGGAGGCAGAACGGATACCATCATGATCGTGAGCCCTTCATTGCCTGAAGTGAACCCTGTCCAGAAAGCAAAATCAGAGGTATTTTCAAAAAAAGACGACGCTTTCAGATCCGTTTACCTCATCCCGGGAATCAATAAGGTAAACCAAGCACTTGGGCGCATTGTGAGGTCACCCGAACACACCGCGAGGGTATTGCTCCACTGCGAAAGATTCTTCGATCGACAATACCTGGAGCTACTTGCTGAAGAATATCAGGATGCAACCGTCATCCGTGAATTCCACGACCTCTTGGACTGGATCCGCGAAAGCTCCTAAGACAATTTGCCTACACAAGATTTGAGATTGGTATCCACTTTCAAAATGTGGGACTTGATCCAATCTCTCAGTTCACGATAAACATCCAAAACGATCTTAGTGTCGACGTCAGACCCACTAAGCTGTGTCTTAATTTCCTCGAAACGTTGGATAAATGCCCTGTGTGCTTCCTCATTTTCTTTGGCAACCGGACACTTGTATTTGTTCATGCAGTTCTCTTCGTAGCTGAAGTGTTTGCTCGCATAATTTCCTGCGAATTCGAGGATATCGAGTATCACGTCCTTTCCCAACCCGGAAACAATTGCGTCATGCAAACGGTTTAGTTGAGAGATAATCTCCTTGTGTTGATTATCGATTTCCGAAACTCCTGTTTCGTATTTTTCACTCCATTGGATAAGCATGGTCAGTATGAGTTTTCAGTTGAAGGTTAACGTAATTCTCTCGTTTTAGTATACGGCAACCACATGTAAAAATTGAATAAATTCTTCGGATAAATCACTGATTACTCAAACTAAGCAATCGTCATAAGCTGCATATAGCCTGAGCCAGCTCCAAGGCTTTTTCGCGGGAGACAAGGATCTCCACTAGCTTCAGACCGAACTCCACGGATGTGCCTGCACCTTGTGAAGTGATGACACAACCGTCCACTACCACTTTGGCATCGATCTTTCGATCTTTTAACTCATCTTCAGTCGACGGATGCGAAGTGTATTCCCGCCCATCAAGGAGTCCCTGATCGTTGAGCAGCAAAGGGGCAGCGCAGATTGCTGCAATCCATTTGTGCTCCTGGTACATCGCATCGATGATGTTACTGAGATATCCATGTGTCCTTAATGGCTGAATACCTGGACCACCAGGTATCACCAATGCATCAAAGTCATCAATGTTGATTGGGTGTCGAAGGCATTCATCTGCCCACACCGGAACATCACTGCGGGTAATGACTTGGCGCTCGGTCGAGACGGACACCGTTAACACCTCACACTCGGCACGACGTAAAAGGTCCAACGGGGCAAGTGCCTCGATGTCCTCCATTCCATCATGAAACATAAACAACACACGACTACTCATGATTACCTCCGATTTAGGATTCCCAGATTAAGTTCAAATTCACGACAATATCCGGATGCAGGCTGTAGTGTACCGGACAATGCTCCGCAGCGCGCTTCAACTGACCTTTAATTTTATCAGACCATTCACCAGGAATACTGATGTCTACATCAAGTTGTGAAATTCGCCTCGGTTGATCTGCAGACATAGTCTTTTTCACATTCACCTTGGTCCCCGCGATATCGATTCCCAATGTTCGAGCCTGAATCCCCATGATAGTTGTCATGCAAGCCCCTAATGCCGTTGCACAAAGGTCTGTGGGTGAAAAAGCCTCTCCCTTGCCTTGATTATCCACCGGAGCATCAGTCAAAAGCTCCATTTTAGAAGGTCCGTGAACCGCTTTACAACGCAGGTCACCAAGATATTCGATATCGATTTCAACCATGGAAAAATCCTACTCGAAAATGTATAAAAACCAAACTTAAAAGATCCTTTTGGCATCTTCTATAATCAATGTAATTCGATTGCTCCATCAGCTTGACTACCTATCGAAAGTATCATTAATTTCGGCCCAAAACACCAACTTCACTTACCCTAAAAAAAAGACGCTATTATGAAATCTCACGAAGTAGACTACGAAATTTACGGCGACGACATGCAAGCTGTCGAAGTCGAGCTCGATCCCTCCGAAACCGTCATCGCTGAAGCTGGCGCAATGAACTGGATGGAAGAAGGAATCCAGTTTGAGGCAAAAATGGGAGACGGCTCCGATGCAAGCTCGGGTGTGATGGGGAAACTTCTTTCCGTAGGGAAAAGGATGCTCACTGGCGAGTCTCTTTTCATGACTCATTTCACCAATCGTGGATCGGGCAAAAGTCGAGTTGCCTTCGCTGCACCCTACCCCGGTCGCATCATCCCGGTTGAGCTTTCCGACGTCGGAGGAACCATTCTCTGCCAAAAGGATGCCTTCCTCTGCGCAGCGCTTGGAACCAAAGTCTCAATCGCATTCAATAAGAAGTTGGGTGCCGGATTCTTTGGTGGAGAAGGGTTCATCCTTCAAAAACTACAAGGCGATGGAAAAGCGTTCATCCACGCTGGTGGCACTGTCATCAAGAAGGAGCTTTCCGGCGAAACTCTGCGTATCGACACAGGTTGTATCGTCGCCTTCAGTGAAGGAATCGATTACAGCATCGAGCGAGCAGGTAACCTCAAAAGCATGTTCTTCGGTGGTGAAGGACTATTTCTGGCAACCCTTCGAGGGCATGGGACCGTTTATCTGCAAACCCTACCTTTCTCTCGATTGGCTGATCGAATCATCAAAAGCGCTCCTTCTGTAGGTGGAAAAAGCCAAGGTGAGGGTTCTGCTCTGGGAGGTCTGGGACGGCTTCTCGACGGAGACAACTAGTTGCAGATACTGGCATGCCTTCTTGGAAGGCAATGCCCTTCAGCGGTAGAAATCGCTTAGCTCAGTTTCTCGTTTTTGAAAAAGAGACCTCTGTTGTAGAAGTGGTTGTCCTTGTACTGAGGATTGTAGAGGAGGGCATCTTTGTGAGCGACTTCCCTAAGTTTCGCAGTTTCTTCCTCTTGAAAGGCAAGTCCGTGAGATTCGAATAGTTCCACCCAGTAATCCTTATTCTGACAATTGACGTGGTAGTGGCCTTGTTGACCCACATCCGCATAGGTCACCGCTGCGCACTTTGATTGTTTGAAAAGACCGATGTAATTTTCGACATACTTTTCCTCTACGTGCTCCAAAAATTCGCAGGACCAGGCTAGATCAAAAGTCCTCTCAATCGGGATAGGTCCCTTTGAGAAGTCATGTTGAACAATGCTGTTTTTGAGTTTGCTGTTCTGTTGAACAAATTCCGAACCATCGATCCCGACGCAGTCTTCAGAGAATTTCAAAAATACGTTCAACGCGTATCCCATTCCACATCCGATATCCACAACACTTGATAAAGAATATTCTTTAACGAGAAACTCCCACAGATTTGGGGTGAAGGTTGCAGGGTCATTTTCGATGATAAAGCCACCCAAATGATCTTCGTCCACCATGGTCATCCGATCATTGATTTTCAAAAACTTACTCATAATCTTCCGGGGATTTATTTTGGAATAGCGCAATTGGCTATCGATGAGGCAATTATAGAAGCATAATCAAATTTATAGCAAGTTCCGGAAGAAAACTACCGACCCACACGCTCTTGCCCTCTTTAACGCGATTGACTCTTTTTCAAGGGTGATTTCTCCGCTCGCTGCAGCCCCTCTACTCAGCTTCAAAAACTAAAGAAACCCACTCACCCATTTGCTCTACTGCCGCGGTAAAATGTGTGTTCTCAAAAATCTCTGCTAGTTTCGCAGCAAAAACTTCTTTCACCTGCTCGACCTCTACAGCTAAGATTCCGCTTAGGATCATGATTCCTCCGTCCGGATTCCAGCTCTTCACGAGTTCATCTACGTAAATCATCAACACATCCGCCTGGATGTTTGCCATGATGATGTGTGCCTGACGATCTTTCACTCCTTCTTCGATTCCAGCTTCCAGCACCTCGACGACTCCTGTCATTCCGTTGAATTCGAGGTTTTCAACAGTCACCTTGACCGCTTCTGGATCTCGATCAAAAGCATAAACTGACTCGAAACCCAATCGACTCGCAGACATTGCCAGGACTCCGGATCCACATCCCGCATCCATCACATTGATGGAATGATTAAGATTCTTGCCCTGGACAAAATCGTAGAGCGCTTCCGCACACAGCCGGGTCGTTTCGTGACTTCCGGTTCCAAAGGCCATACCCGAGTCGAGATACACATAAACCTGATCCGGTTCGATGGAAAAAGTCTCTTTTTCCCAAACAGGCACCCAATTTAAGCGTCCTTTTTTCCAGGGTTTAAGATGGTGGCGATAGGCCATTTTCCAATCCTGCTCATCCACCGGTAGAATCTCAAATGAGTCCGTTTGCAGGGAACGGACCTCCTGCTTCAACTCAGCCAACGCGTCTTTCGCCTCTCCTTCGCTTTCAAAATACCCACGAAGTGAGGGTTGGCTCTTTGCATTTTTCTGGAAAAGCAGCCAATTCTGCTGAAGCGATTCGCAAAACAAAGCTTCAAGCTGCTCTACTTCCTCAGAAGAGACATTCAGTTGGACTTCGATCATCCTCTACTCTCCGAAAAACCGCTTCGCTTTTTCGAGAAAACTATCTGCAACCGGATTTGCGGGATCACCGCTCACTTCTGCAAAATTCTCAAGAGCTTTTCGCTGCTCATCATTCATCTTCTTCGGAACTTCGATAGTGACCTTAACCAACTGATCTCCTTTCTGGCTTGAACGGATGTTCGGCATCCCCTGATTCCGAAGGCGGAAAACGGTTCCGGATTGCGTCCCTGCAGGAATCTTCAGACTTCCCTTTCCGGAGAGGGTCGGAACACTCAAAGTGCCCCCCAAAGCAGCTAAAGTGAACTTGATGGGGATCTCACAGTAAAGATCGTCGCCGTGACGCTCAAAAACCTCGTGTTCCTTAACGTGCAAAACGATGTAAAGGTCGCCTGAAGCGGCTCCCTGGATTCCGGCTTCCCCTTTGTTTGGGGAACGCAAACGGGATCCGGAATCGACACCTGCCGGAATCTTAACCTTCAGTTTGCTGGTCTCGGTCACACGACCTTCACCGCCACATTTCTTGCACTTGTTCTCAATGACGCTTCCCGAGCCACCGCAGGTTGGACAAACTTGACGAAAGCTTATAAATCCACGGTTAGATGTCACCTGACCTGAACCTCCACAGGTTGGGCATTTTACACGCCTTGATCCAGGCTCCGCTCCTTCACCGTCACATCGGTCGCAAACAACAGCGCGTCGATAGCGAATTTCCTTTTCGACTCCACTCGCGGCCTCTTCAAGCGAGATCTCAAGATCATATCGCAGATCCGAGCCTTCCTGCCCTTGAGCAACACCTCCAGAACCTCCGAAAAACTCGTCAAAGATTCCGCCACCACCTCCGGCACGGCCTCCACCAAACACTTCACGAAAGATATCAAATGGGTCAGTAAATCCTCCCCCTGCCCCCCCACGAGCTCCACCTCCGGCACCGGCACCCTGGAACGCAGCATGGCCAAAACGATCATATGCCGCGCGTTTCTCAGGGTCCTTCAATATTTCGTAGGCTTCTGAAACTTCCTTAAACTTTGCTTCGGCTTCCGCATCCCCCGGATTTTTGTCTGGGTGATACTTTACTGCCAGTTTGCGATAGGCTTTCTTGATTTCCTCAGCGGTAGCGTCCCGCCCTACGCCTAGAAGTTCGTAACTGTCTTTTTTGGACATTAAATATTAAAGGTTTGAATTAGGATTCCGCTTTACCACTGGAGACTACCACCGTTGCAGCACGAATCAATCGATCGTGCAAACGATATCCGCATCGGATTGTCTGAATCACCAGATTCTCTTCGATTTCTTCATGAGGAAGATGCGATACACATTCGTGAAATTGCGGGTCGAAAGCCTCGCCATCGGGATGGATCTCCTCGACTCCGTGAGTCTTGAACATCTCAAGGATCTGATCATAGACCATCTTGAAACCCGCCACAACATCCTTGGCCTCTGGTTGATTGTCAGCTGCCTCCATGCCGAGCTTAAAATTGTCCACAATGGGAAGCAGGTCCTCAATCACACGAATCACCGCTCGTCTGGATAGATCTTCACGATCTTTAACAGCTCTTTTCCGGTAGTTTTCAAGATCCGCCACCGAGCGGACAAACTTAGCCTGAAGTTCAGCACTTTTCTGTTTCTCTTCTTCGAGCGCAACAGTGGTCTCAGAAAGTGCCTCCATCAGCTTTTTGCTATCGCTGGGATCAATATCAATGACGACTTCTTCAGCCTTTTCTCCGCTCTCACTTGCTTCTTGCTCAACATCGACAGCCTTCTCCTCATCACTCACAGTTGATGAGTCAGCTTCGTACGTTTCTTTCACTTTGCTCGCCATTTGCTCCTGTTCCTTTTTGGATTTTGCCATATTTTTTAGATGGTTAGCTCCATCAATCCCCAAAACCTCATTAACGAAGTACTACCAAAACCCTCTATAAAAAAGTGAAGCTGTCAAAGTTTCAAGTCTCTAGATTTTATGAGCACTCAAAAAACAGACTCTATTTTGTCATTCAGGAAATTGAAGAAATAAAAGCCGTCGATTTTATCCTTCGCGAGCAGCATGGGTGGATTGGTTAGATCCCGGATGCTCTCCACATTCGTGTGATAGGCGTCGTAATCCATTAGCAGTTCCATCCGCTTACCTTTTTTACTCTCACTATCTTCAGTTACGATGTAGTCCCACTGCACATGGCACTCGTCGATCGCTAACTTGGTTCTGCCTGATCCTTTTCCCCATGCTTGGACAATTGCCTCAACAAAATCGATCACGTTAAAACGATTTCCGTCAGCGCGAATCACGGTCAACCGCTCGATCTCCACCTCCAACAATCGAAGCTTCTTCGGGAATTTATGGGTGTTCAGAATATTCCAATCCAATCGAACTCTGGACAACTCACCAAGCGGCTTAGAAGGGAAAGGATGTTTATTCCATATCACCACATCGTGCAGCACAATTGATGCACTTCTTGGCTCAAATTCAAAGTCACTGATGGTACAGGTGTAACCTGTCTTTTTATAAAAATAGTTCTCCAAAGCAGGTTTTCGAAATAGGAGAACCCCCAGAAAAATGATCGACCAAAGCAGAAACAAAAGAGTGCCAAACTGGATGGCCCCCAGTACGGCCCTGGATAACCGGGTTGGCTGCACGCCACTCTCGATGTTCTCACTTTCGTTCCCTTGAGTCATTTTCAAAGACTGAAATTCAAGATAATTCCTCAATCATCACAACTCATTTTGTGGAAAACAAGCTCGCGGCTTAAGAGTTGCGAATATTTGCTTCATACCTATTTTTACAAACTGTTGGTATGCCAAAGAAGCCTTCAAAAAAGAAGAAAGAACCCAAAAAAGTAGTCACTTCGTTCGGACCTCGCTTGAAAGCTCCGAAGCCTGTATTGGCTACGGTCTTATTGATTTTTGCGATTCTCCAGGCCGTCGCGGTAATCGATTATCGTCACGATCAGAAGGGCTTGTTTGATGAGATTTCCCGCCGGACCTTTGGTTTTGGAGAGCCTAATCTTGTTGGGCAGATCGGTGCCGATACGGGGTTTCTCTTTCTATTGTATCTTGGACTCGCAGCCTGGCTCATCACTCCGGTTCTCTTACAGTTTTCTTATCTGCTTTACCAAAGAGCACCCAAACAGGTCAGTCTTCTGAGATTCACGGCCTTCATCCTGCTGATCACCTCAGTTTCTGGGTTCATGCAGTATGGGGAAACCCATTTTTGGACGGAGATGAATAAGAGTTTTCCCGAAGATTACATGCCCAAAGGGGCAGGTGGAAATTACGGATTTCTGCTCTACGATGGCTTGCTCAAGGAACCCATCGGAACCGTCGGAAACGGTTTGATTCTAGGTATTCTTAGCCTTCTGAGTTTTTACATCACATTTTCAAATCCGCTAAACTTCATCGGACGGCAGATCTCCAAAATTCCGCTTCCCAAAATAGAACGGAAGCCGAAGGAGCCCAAAGCTCCAGTTGAGAGAAAACAAGAAGCGATTCCCAAACCTGAAAAGGAACCGGATCTCCCATTTTTGGTAAAGCTCAAGCGCTCGATTTTTAAGCCGCTGATAGGAGATCCAGTGGTTCAGGCCGAGACCACTCCTCTTGATTCCGGGATGCAATATCAGGAGCATAACAGACCAAAACCGAAGATGGTGAGCACACTTCAGGAAGCCCAACCCGTCGAAGAACCCGCGTCGAACGGTGTCATCAGCTTCGAAGAAATCGAAGATCCCAAAAAAGCTCGCCGACGAAAAAAGTCTGACCCGATCCCGACACCAGTTCCGATTCCACAACCTGAACCTGAGGAACCCGCTCCAAAACCAAAGCCGTCCCTGAAATCCAGGCTGGCCAGGAAAGAACCTAAGGCGGAGGAGCCTGAAAAGACGGAAAAAGTTAAAATAGTAGGATCTGCCAAAACAGAAAAATCAAAGCTCTCTACTCCTCAGAAAAAGGGCAAATACCACTTTCCCAAAATCGACCTGATCGAAGCTTCGGAAGACGAAAATCTTGCTGAGAGTTTCGACCATCAGGCAATCGCCGAAAGGCTTCGTTCCACGCTCGAAGATTTCAAAATCAAGGTGGAACTCGGTGAAGTTCACATCGGGCCCGTAATCACTCGTTACGATCTTCACCCCGCCCCGGGTGTTCGGGTGGAGAAAATTGCTGCCTTGGAGAAGAATCTCACGATGGCGTTGCAGGCCCAGTCGGTTCGAATTTTGGCACCCGTTCCAGGAAAAGGCTGCGTGGGTGTCGAGATTCCAAACGAGCATCCCCAATCCGTCCGTGTTCGAGACATTCTTGAGACCAAAGTTTGGAGCCAAAGCAAAGCAGAAATCCCCATCGTTTTGGGAAAAGATGTCAGTGGAAAACCGCTGGTGGCTGACCTCACCCGCATGCCTCACCTACTCATCGCCGGCTCCACCGGTTCGGGTAAGACAGTCTGCATCAACGCGATCATCTGTTCACTCCTCTACCACTCAAGTCCAGATGATTTGAGGTTCATGATGGTCGACCCGAAAATCGTGGAAATGAAGGTTTTTAACGACCTGCCCCACATGCTTATTCCAGTGGTGACAGACCCAAAGAGAGTCCCTAATGCGCTCAAATGGTTGATCAGCGAAATGGAACGTCGCTACCAGATTTTCGCCACAGTTGGAGTTCGTAACATCGCAGGATTCAACGCAAAAATTCTCAAAAACCAGGAAGCAAAAGAGCTTGCGCAGTCCATGGATGCTGAGCTTACAGCCGAAGAACGAGCTCAGGTGAATAAGATTGAGATTCCCCGGGATGAAGACGCCCTGGAGATTCCCGACAAAAAACTCCCCTACATCGTCTGCATCATTGATGAATTGGCAGATTTGATGATGGTCGCGCCCGCCGACATCGAAACCTGCGTTGCTCGCCTCGCCCAGCTCGCGCGTGCGGCAGGAATTCACCTGGTTATCGCGACACAACGACCCTCAGTAAACGTCATCACGGGAGTCATCAAAGCCAATCTGCCCAGTAGGATTTCTTTTAAAGTCGCTTCCAAAATCGACAGTCGGACCATCTTGGACGGAGGAGGAGCCGACACTCTGATCGGCCGTGGAGACATGCTTTTCATCCCACCTGGCATCCATCATTTGATTCGTGCTCAGGGTGCGTTCGTTTCTGATGAAGAAATTGCGGATATCGTAGAATATCTCAAAATCAACGGTCCTCCGAAATTCAAGGAGGAAGTCCAGCGACAAATCGAGCAGGATCCCGACAACGATGGCGGATCGACCACCAGCGCTGACACTGAAGACTGGGGCGATGCCTTGGTCCCCGATGCGATTGAAGTGCTTCGCAACACCAAAAGAGCCTCGACTTCGATGCTTCAACGTCGCTTACGCATTGGTTACAACCGCGCGGCTCGAATCATGGAGATTTTGGAAGAGCGAGAAATCGTGGGACCCGACAACGGTTCCCAACCTCGGGAGATTTTAGTCGATCTAGACGATTTCTAAAGTCTTTGAGACGAATACTACTCCTCACTAATCACCGCCTTTTTGCGTAATGATGTGAGTAATTCCTGAACGGCTTGGGTCTTTGATTCCTGGAATAGTTTTTCCAAAATTTCCTCCTTTACCTCTGCAAATTCGGCCTGGTGTGCCTCTCGTCGATCACAGACCTTTAAAAAATACCAAAAGCCGTCTCCCTCCAAAAGCTCACTAAACGAGCCAACTTGAGCCGAGAACACAAATTCACTGACCGTTTCCGGAAATTCATCTTTGCTCACCCAACCGAGCATTCCGTCATTTTCCGGCTGATCTGATTTCTGAACCACCAACTGGGTGAAGGGATTTCCATCAATGGCGGATTGTCGAATTTTGGTGGTTTCCTTTTTAACCCGAAAACGATCCGAAGAATTTCGGAACCGCTTCACCAACTGCTGAAGTTGGACTTGATCAGGTTTGAAAAAGTTTTCTTTGTTTTCCTTGTAGTGCTTTTTCGCGTGCCGATCTTTCGGCGCGGAGACAGACTCATGTAATTGATCAATGATCGCATCGACTCTCATTCGCACACGAATCTGCTCTTTGAATGACTCGATTGAAAAGCCACGTTCTTCCAACTGACGGGTGACGGATTCCAAACCACCGTTTCTCTCCACCATCCACTGAACACGCTCCTCTACCTTTTCCTCGTCAATTTCGAGTCCTTTTTTGGATGCTTCCTGGTGAAGCAAGTAATGATCGATTACGTTTTGCTTGGCTTGATCCAGCAAAACCAAACGAAGCCTGTCATTCGCCAACTGACTGGGATTTACAGACAAATCCTGAAGCAGCTGATCACGCTCTTGATCGACTCGGCTCGCATCAATTCGCTCACCATTAACTATGAGTGCATTCATCTTTGAACTTAAAGAAGGAATCCCAGAGCAGCGCAAAGGGAAAAATCGAAAACATCAAAATCACCTATTGTCCAGCTTCTAAAACTGCCACTGTTCACGACGAGAGAGCAGGTTCCGGATGTAGTCATTCATGTGCAGAGTGAAACCACTCGCTCGCAAGGTGACCCGATCGTCGAACTGGTTGAAAAACCATCTGGGTTTGCCATGAAAATCTTTGCTGATCCAAACGCCCTCCGGGAAGATTTTCTCCAACTGCCCCATTACCCATTCCTGGTCCGGAGTCTTTCCTCTAACAAAAAAATCGATCCAAAGGCACTGTTCACCAACGAAGTAACAACTGATTGTAGTGCCATCGATCTGATATCGATACATGGTTTCCACCCAGGGTCTACCGGGTACGGAATCGATTTTCTCAAAACTCTCTCCGTATGCTTCTACGATGTTCTCAACGTAGAGATTAGCATGGAGCAAATTTGCTGCAGCCACTGTCGCAAAAATTGAATAAATCCAGAATTTGAGAGAGCGAAACCTCATAAACATTCCATAGATGACATGTATCTCAGTTAAAGACAATTCATATGGACCCTTTCCCATAGGTTTTGAGACGCAGCCCATCCCACAAGATTCATTTTCAGATATTTTTTCCCAGATTTTTAAAAGCTCTAGACAGTCGCGGCACAAGAGGGTTTAATCATCCCTCAGATGAATAACCTCGGCCAACAGCTTCAGGATGCCCGCAATGCGCTGGGACTCTCCATTCGTGAAGCATCAGAAAGGATTCACATCCGAGCGGAATATCTCGGAAAGCTTGAGGACAATACTTTCGACATCCCACTTCATCCGGTTTACATCAGAGGTTTCGTGAGGCTTTATTCCAGATACCTCAAACTAGACGCCGATGAGATGGTCGAGTTATTCGAAAAAAGACATCGGCAAATCGTATTCACAGAAGGTGTGAACAGTGAAAGAAAGTCCCTGGGGCAGTATGTCGAGGATCGCCCAGAAGAAATGGAAGAACAGGGAATCGAATCTCCTCAGAAATCCCACGTTTTTGAACGCTACCGCCCAGACGATTCCGAGAAGAGGCCTCCCTGGATCCCAATTGCTGGAGTTGGAGCCCTGATCGTGATCATTTTTGTCGCAATATTTTTCATTCGCCTGAAGTTCTTTCCAACCGCTCAAGAAGATCCCAACGAATCCGACAAAAATGCGGTTCAGTCTAACCCCGTCTCACCTCCTGAAGTAAACGTCGACGCAATCGACCGAAGCATCGTCGGCCTCGTCGCGAAAGCTCCCGTTTACATCTACGTGCGTCAAACTGCCGACAAAGAGATATTATTCTCCGGAACACTCCAAGCGAACGAACGCAAAACGCTCATTCGCGACGGTGAAATCTCCATTGTCTGCGAACAACCGGAAAACCTCGAAGTTGAGATCGGAGGAATCCCGGTTGAACTACCACAAGCAAGTGGCCCAGTTCAATTTCTGGTGGACTAGTTCTTCTTGGCGAATTTGGCTGCAGCAAGCAGTACTTCTCCACTCAACCTTGTCTTGTAGTCGGGATTTACATACGTGAATTCAACCACACCATCATCGATGATAAAAACAGCCGGAACAGGTAATTGTTGGTGTTTTTTTCCGGAAGCTTCGATCAGATCGATCTTGTATTTTTTCAACATAGAGATCATCGGTGCATCCACCTGATAAGCGACTCCAAAACCCTTTGCGGCTTCCATCTCACTGTCCGAATAAAGTGTGTAGTAACTTTCGTCATCGACCACTTGCGCTAACTTAGCCGGTTTGTCGGGGCTAAAAGCAACCACTTTGTATCCCAACTTAATGAGATCCTGCTCATACTTCTGGAGGTCATCTAAATGCTTGTTGCAATAAGGACACCATCCTCCACGATAAAAGATCAAAATAGATCTTCCCTTTCCGAAAAGATCAGTCAATAGAGCAGAATCACCTTCAACTGTTTGAACTTCTCCACTAGGGACTGATGTCCCCGGAATGAGAGGATGAATCTCCGAAGGACTCTGGGGAAGCTCTTCAGCAAAAACTGAAGTGCTAACAACTAGACTGATGAGTAAAACGAACTTGCTGAACGAAGTTTTCATATTTTCTGTTTGTTGATGAATAAACCACAGAACGCGGTCTCAGGCAGATCGATTGCTCAATTCATCAAACTAAGCAGAAGGAAATTGATAACCTCGTTTTTTCAGGCCCACGGGTTGTCCCAAAATCTCGGCGTTCAAAATAGCCTTTTTTGCGGATCTTGGATATTTAAGTTCGGAAATCACCTCGTTTGCGATCCCCCGATTCGCGGCAATAACAGGCCTACTTTCAGCAGATCGCGAACTCCTTCCCCGCTGCATCACAGCATTCGCTTTTTCACGTTCTTGCTCAGCTGCTTTCCTCTTAAGTTCAACCTCTTTTTTTAACGCTTCGATACGATCGTAGCCAGAAGGTGATTCCATCGGAGGTTCTTCGTAAACAGGTCGTGGCTCAGATTGAGATCTTGAGGTCCTCGGAAACTCAGCTGTTTGCGTGCGTGGTCTTTCAACTTCTGTTTCGGCAGTTGGCTGAGCAGGCTTTTTAGCTTCTTCGATTCTCCGTTTAATCTCGTCCTTGAGGTCTCTGAACTCTTGTCCAGGTATCGGCTCAGTCTTCTGTTCCTCTTCCTCCTTTTTGCCCTTCGTTGCGTTTAAAATCAACGAACCCACAATAAAAATGGCGGGAATCAGTAACTCTAATAAATTGTCCATTGAAAAACCAGATCAAAGGGGATCATTCGACCCCCCTTGATTCTCACAAATTATCCCTGCTTTGTTGGATCTTCAGGTGTAGAGTCTTCACTAGAGATACTCTCACGCATCTTGGTATCGGCCTGAATGTTATTGAGGCGATAGTAATCCATTACTCCAAGGTTTCCAGATTTCAAAGCGTCTGCTACCGCTAGAGGCACCTGAGCCTGTGCTTCGACGAGTTTCGCCTGCATTTCTTCGACCTTTGCGCTCATTTCCTGTTCAAGAGCCACCGCAGCTGCGCGACGGATTTCCGCCTGAGCCTGAGCCATGTCTTTGTTCGCTTGCGCTTGCGCTACTTGCAGGGTCGCACCCACATTCTCTCCAACGTCAACATCCGCGATGTCAATCGAGAGGATTTCAAAAGCCGTGCCAACGTCCAGACCACGATTCAAAACGTTTTTGGAAATTGAATCCGGATTTTCGAGAACCCACTTGTAAGTCTCGGCTGAACCAATTGTAGTTACGATTCCCTCACCCACACGCGCGATGATGGTCTCTTCCTGAGCACTTCCCACGTAATGCTCCAGATTAGACCGCACCGTCACTCGAGCCCTTACTTTTACCTGAATGCCATCTTTGGCGACACCATCGATTGTAGTGCGGGTAGCCCCTGTCTGAGGACAGTCGATAATTTTAGGATTAATGGATGTCCGGACCGCTTCAATGACTGATTTTTCCGTTCCCTTGGTCGCGAGATCGATGGTGCAAGCCTTCGCCCAATCCATGACAATCCCAGCCTTCATCGCGCGGATCAAAGCATCGACCGTCTGGATCACGTCACCTCCTGCCATGAAATGGGTCTCGATCTCATTCACGCTCAACTCAATCCCGGCTTTAACCGCATTAATTCTGGCTTTGACTATCACTCCATGTGGTAGTTTTCGTAACCAACGCATTGCGACCAGGTTCCAAAGGCTCACGGGAGCGCCAGAAGCGTAGGCTTGAAGCCAAACACTCAAAAAAGATGTGATGATTAAGAATATCACCAGTAAGGCGATACCTCCAACAACGGTTATGATTAAACTAGGATTCATATGACTCAGTAATGTTTTGTTTGGATTTCAAATTATGGATTCTCTCCGTCGACACTATCCAGAGGGCGAACTAATACGTTAAAAACATCATTGCCAACGATCTCGACCTCGATCCCTTCGTCGATCCAACCTTCTTCAGATTTCGCATCGACCAGTGATTCACCGATTCGGATGCGTCCGGAAGGGCTTAGCGGAGTGACGGTCGTTCCAATTTTGGCATCAGTTTTTGATAGATCAAAAGGCTCAAGACTACTTCCTTCAACTCTCGACTTCAGTTTCATCTGTTTCCCGAGTGGAGTCAGCGTCAGAAATTTCACTTCGACAAAGAATAACAAAAACGCTGCTAAGCCCGAGCCAAGAAAAATGAAAACTGCGGTCACAAGTCCGAATTCATTGAAAGCCAGAACAGCAGCTCCGATAATCGCAAGCCCCCCCACAATGGCAAAGATTCCTCCTGGTAGGAATATCTCAAAAAAGAATAAAGCAAACGCAATTACGAGCAGCGCAACAATCCACATAGTCATGATTCTATGATCTCCTTCACGGTTAGCGAGAACGACTTGTATCCGATGACCTCAATTCTGCTTCCTTTTGAAATAGAACCTGTCTCAGCGGTCGCCTCATATCGTTTTCCAGATATCTTAACCGTTCCGATCGGATGTAATTCGGTAAGAACTTCACCAATTTCTCCAACAGCAGGAAGATCAGTATCCATCTCCGCATGAATTCCTCCTCCCACAGAAGCTGGATTTGGGGACGGAGAAGTTTCCTGCAGGACAAGCCTACCTTTCAACATCCTTGACGGTAGAATTCTCCAGATCAGAGCAATCGTGATAAGCGAGAAAAGAGTGCTCAGGATGACTGTCTTAAATGCCTGCAATACGAGCCCCCAATCGATGCTGAAATCGCCGTCAACCGTCGGCCACACATCCGCAAGAGACCAAACCAATGAAACGAGTATCAACACAATGCCCAAAAATCCGAGTACCACGATTCCAGGGAACAGAAAAAATTCGAGCGCCAGGAAAATCACCCCCAAGGCAAACAACAAAATCACTTCGTAACCCGCCAAACCCGCCACGTAATTGCTTGCAAACACGATCACGATAAGAGCGATTCCTACGCCTCCCAAAATACCAAAGCTCGGGGTCTTAAATTCGATGAAAAGCAAAAGCATCCCGATTCCGAGTAAAGCCGGAACGATGCCCTGCATCCATTTTGCCAAATTTTCAGACCAAGTGATCTCGAATTCTTTAATTTCGTATCCTTCCTCGCCAAACTCCGCGTCAAGAACGTCGGTGAGCTCTTCGACTATCAAAGCGCCCAATAAATTTTCAGGAGGATCACCGTAAGGGGTGATCGCTTCTTCCGCCGTGAGGGTGAGAAGATCACCCTCTTTTGAAAAAACCTCTTCATCGATTTTGAACTCGAAATTCGGATCAGTCATCGCCCGCATCACATCTCCGCGATACCGATAATCCTCTGTGTAATTTCGGATTTTGGCATTGAGATAACTCTGCAGTTTTCGCTTCATGCCCTCTGGAATCTCCTGACCCGTGCCACTGACGGCTTCCGCTGCACCGATCAGCCCATCATCCACGAAATAGATACTGTCTGTCACAATCGCTATGTAAGAGCCCGCTGAGATCGCCTCCGCATTTACAAAAGTAATCGTTCTTCCCTCAAAGCGATCGAGGATCTTCATGATCTCCAAAGTGGAATCCAGCGCACCGCCCGGAGTGTTCATATCGATCAGAATCACATCGACATCGTTTTCAATCGCTTCCTTAACGGCCCTTCTGACGATGTAGAGAGCGGGTTTTCCAATCGGGCCCTGAATCGGGATTACGTAGACGCCTGCAACTTCTTCGCTCTCTACGGTTTCAACCAACACTGAAGAATCGTTCGTTGCCGTTTCCTGCTCAATGATCGCAGGTTCTTCCGCTTGAGAATGCGAAAGCAACAAAAGAAAAAATATCGACGAAAAAATGAGCCGCATAGCTGGAGTGTATCAAACCTCGAAAAGTGGAGATATCAACTACCAGTTACTGAAATGTCGGCGTTTTCGCAACACCTCAAGTGGCGGCACTCCCACAACGCCTTTCATATTAGCAATTCCCATAGCCACCATTATTAAAATTGTTCCACACATCAGACCAAGCATAAGCATAAAAGGAAACCCCGGTTGGTGACCGAAAAACACTTTGAAGACCACTAAGCCGACCAACCATCCTCCGATTGGCCCCAAAATCGATACGATCATCCCAGTAAACAGAGATTCCCACGCCAGTATCTTCCGGATGACTTCCGAAGTAGCTCCAAGCGTCGCCAAAATCACCGCTTCGTAAATTCGGGTCTGGCGCTGCGCAGTGAGAAGTACAAACACCGCCAGCACTCCAATCAGTAAAAGCGTGACTCCAATCCACTGATTGATGAAGAACACGTTCTTCAGCCAGCCGAGATACAGGGTCACTCGTTCGTCAGAAATACTCCCGTATCCTGCTATTTCAAAAATCCCCCGGTTTGCGAATCCTTCAAAAAATTGATACAAAAACGTGATCAGGAACAATCCAAAAGCGATCGAACTGAGTGTGAATACATAGTGATTTTGTTCTCGAAACAAATTAGATGCAGCCTGATCCATTTCATAATCTCGGTAGCGACTGGTGATCCTTTTGATCGCCTTCCGCAGCACATTCACACCTCCCAGTAAACCACCGAAAACCAAAAGCATACAAAGCAGGAAAATCAGGGCAAAAATGCGATCGTCCACCATCTGCAAACAAAAAGCCAACGCTAACACTATCGCGCATACAATCAGCATGACCTGGATCCATCCGTATTCCTTTCTCCGAGTAGGCATTTTCACCGATCGGAGCACCTCAACAGGTTCGCAACTCACGAGGGGCATGATTGCGATCATGCCTGGCAAAAGGATGAAGCAGCCACCAAATCCCAAAGAGATCAATAAAGATCTCCAATAAATCTGGACCTCCATGTCCACACTGGTCAAAGCGTTAATGAATTTTGGAAGATACCATTGGATTGCTACTGAAAAAACTCCCGCTAGCAGCACTGAAAGTACAACATAGGCCAGCACCTGAATTCCATGAACTCCCCAAGCCTGGGATTTACCCGCCCCAAGACATCTCAGAAGCGCCACATGATCCGACTTTCCGCGTGAAAAATCCACGAAGGTGACCGTGTATGCCAAGGTCCCCAACATCAGTGCCGAAAAGGCCGCGAGAAACAAGGTATTGGAGATGAGAATGAAACTCTGATAAAATCCCGTCTCTGTCGGTAACTCGTGAATCAACGTGACCCCCTGCGACTCTTCTTTCAGATACCCGAGAATATACTTTGATCTTGCCTCACGCTCCAACGAATCCGCTCCATCCACCTGGAAGGTCCAAATCTGCTCCCAAGCGATCTCCTCACCACGAGTCAATCGATGCAACATCTGCACGCTTCCCACCCACCGGTCTTTACTGTCTCGCTTGATCCGCTTCATCCACGGAGGCAGCAACTCACCCTCCTCTTTTTTCCAATTCGGGCTCCAGTGATTACCCAGCGCTTCGTTGGGAATCCGAACCGGTTTGCTTGATAAGGCTTCCCACTGCAATTCATCCAGAGTGATGTCGATCGCCATCGTGTCGGGCAATTGAGTTTCCACGATTTTATCCACATTAGTCAAAGGTGTCGCTTCCAGATCCAGCAACCATACCGTTGCCGTCTTTCGACGGTTTGCTTCCTCCCAACTCACCGGAAGTCCCCAATAAGCGGAACGTGTATCTCCCAGCCGCGGCAACAAACGCTGAAGTCGCTCAGTCGGTTTACCGATGACCTCTACTCTCAGGTCACCTCCCGTAAGAACCGAAGAAATGTTATAAAAACTCTCCTGAAACCCCTCTCTGATCGAGCTGAATGAGACCAGGACGGTGAGTCCAAACACCATGGAAAAAAGCATGACCATTCCACGGACTCTGGTGTGACGAGCCTCCCTCAAAGCCATCTGGATCAACCACCTCATTCTTACTCTATCTGCTGAGCAAGCTGCCCTGCTTCAGGTGAAGTATTCGATCCGCTTTCTCGGCAATGTTCACATCGTGCGTGACGATGACCAAGGTGGTTCCGGTCGTCCGATTGATTTGAAAAAGCTCATCCACTATCGCGCGACTCGTGCCGTCGTCAAGATTACCAGTCGGCTCATCAGCAAAGATGACCTTAGGTCTCGCAATAAATGCCCGAGCGAGCGCCACACGCTGTAATTCTCCTCCTGAAAGCTCTCCCGGAAGACTTGTCATTCGGCTTTCGAGTCCCAGGCGTATCAACCAATTTTTCGCGTCATTTCGCGCACTTCGTTCCCCTCTCAACTCAATGGGAATCATCACATTTTCCAGGGCAGTCAGGTGCGGAATAAGTTGAAAGTTTTGAAAAACAAATCCGATTCTTCGGTTTCGAAACTGCGCTCGGTCATTTTCAGAAAGTGAGGCTAATGAAACACCGTCCACAATCACATCACCACTGGTCGCGAGATCGAGACCTGCACACAATGCAATGAGAGTCGTTTTCCCGCTTCCCGATGGCCCAATGACCGCTACAGATTTTCCCGGCATTACTGAAAAATTCACGTCATCCAGCACTTTGAGAGTTCCATTTGGCGTCTCAAAACTACGGGTCAAGTGTTGGACTTCCAGTATGGGCTTCGCTGACTTCAGCTCTGTTTTTGGCTTCACGTGAAAGCCCAATACCTCTTCATCACTCATCCCAATTGGCGTAGAGCAAGCATTCATAATTTTCAATCATTTAGGCTCCTCGAAAATCGGAAACTCAATTTTCGTTAGCTTTTTAGAAACTCATGCCACATGATTCGATCTTTCATGAAGTCTGCATTTGATCCAAATTTCCCAATTCGCCCACGCTCTTTTCCATTTTTCTATGGTTGGTGGATTCTGATCGCATCAAGTATTGGAATCATTGCAAGCATTCCAGGTCAAACGATGGGTTTCTCCGTTTTCACTGAAATTCTCAGTGAAAAACTTCAACTAAACGCGAGTGTGCTCAGTACGAGCTACCTAGTCGGAACGATCGCAGGTGGTGTGTTTCTTCCTGCTGTTGGGAAGCTTTTTGACGAGATCGGTGCACGCAAACTGGGTTCGATCGTGTGCGTCGTGATGGGAATCGGGTTACTCTACTTGAGTCAGGTGGATCGCACTGCTCAATTCTTGCAAAATCTCCTGACTTTCATACCCGCATCGTGGATCGGATTTCTCATCATCACTATCGGATTTTTTTGGTTGCGATTCACAGGGCAAGGAGCCCTGACGATGACCTCTCGTTCCATGCTAGGTAAATGGTTTAATCGCCATCGAGGTCTTGCTATTTCGGTTAGCGGTGTCGTCGTCAGTTTTTCTTTTTCCCTAGCTCCAGCAGTCCTCGACAAGCTCAATCAAATCTTCAGTTGGCGAATGACCTGGGGAGGTCTCGGAGTCGCAATGATGACCGTGGTGCTCCTGTTTGTGTGGCTGTTCTTCCGAGACAATCCTGAGGAATGTGAACTGAGGATGGACGGAGCCAAGGAAGATGAAAGAGTCAAAGAAGAAAAAAACAAAGACATCATCATCCATCGAGAATTCACTAGAGCTGAAGCCCTCCGCACACATTCATTCTGGATTTTCAACCTATCGATAGCCCTTCATTCATTCGCTATTACGGGTTTCACATTCCACATCCTCGACATCGCTCGCGACATCGGAATCGAACGCAGTCTCATGCTCAGAGCTTTCGTTCCCTCATCTGTAATCGGCATTGTAATCAGCCTAATCGGCGGTGTGGTAAATCCATTTGTGCGCCTGAAATACATTCTGGCGATCTTCCCGATCGGAGGAATCCTTTTCACGATTGGTCCCATCTGGCATTTGGAGTCCATGCTTTGGTTGCTCATTGTCGGGCTCGGAATCTCTGGGGGGGTATTTGGGCTGCTGATTGGTCTGGTTTGGCCCAGGTTTTTCGGTAGAAAACATCTCGGAGCCATCAGCGGGGTCAACATGTCGACCAATGTCTACGCCAGTGCCCTCGCGCCATTGATATTCAGTCTGTGCCGCGACCTCACAGGTCACTATCATCTCATTTTCGTAAGTCTGCTAGTTTGTTATGCGCTTGTACTTGCCACCTGTTTCTTCGCTGACAATCCGCAGCGCAAACTGGCTAGTGACTAAAGAGGAATCTCTGGGTCGGTAGGTTGCAAATGCCTTAACCGACGTTCCATAAACTTTGCAGCTTCGTAGGGATCCTCTGCTTCGAGGGCGGAGTAGTTTTCAAACTCTTCCACCTGAAGTTTGATCCATGTAAAAGGTTTTGGAACAAAAAATCGGTCCCATGACTTCAATCTCCACGCTGACTGATACTCGATCCCAAATAAAACAATCCTGCATTTGCAGGCCTTGGCGACTGCTGCTGCGCCCGGTTTGAGAACGTAAGCAGGGCCTTTTGAGCCGTCGGGAGTAATCCCAATATTTTGTCCCGACCTTACGATGCGAATCATGTCTTTCAGAGCCTGAGCCCCTCTAAAATTAGCAGATCCACGAATACTTCCAAAGTCTAACCATCGAAACAATGCATCCAGCCACGCACCGTCTTTGCTAGCGCTAACCAGGGCATACATCCGTCGATCTGATGCCACCAGTCGCTTTATCTTCGAAGCCGAAAAAAGATGATTGTGCCAAAAGAGAAAAAGGGTTGGAGAGTCGTCTCCTCTCAGTCTTTCGAGATTTTCTTTGCTAATTCTGATCCGAACGGTCACATCCCATAACCGAAAAACAGCAATGAGAGGTAGCATGAGGCAGAATTTAAGACCAACGACAGTGTTAATCTTTTTGTTCTGCTTTGCTGTTTCCATCTTCACTCGAAGATACGAACAAATGAACAAAAATGTCCACCATTCTATAAATTTGCTTCGAAAAAAGCTAAAGCCCCGGCCAGATGCCCTTTATCAAAAACATGCCCTCCTTGGTGGGTCTGAATCATTTGTCTGTCAAAACCAGCCTTCTTCATCTTCTTGGCCACTAACTTAGATTTCTTGGGAGAAGCGATTCTGTCCTTCAGACCAATGCTAAAAAAAACAGGAGTGTCAGTGATCGTCGAAACGGTAACCCCTGTAGTTTCTTCAGCCAACTTTAAGTGAGCGTCATTACAGCCGCCCAAAAATAAACCTATCAGAGGAACACCTATTTTACTACTAAACAAACTGAGGAAAATCGAGGCCTTAGATCCACCCGAAAAGCCAGCGAACGCCATCTTCATCGAACCGATCGGCCACCCCTGTTCTCGGAGATATCGGATTGCCGAACCGAATAAAATCATCCTCACAATAACCGAGTCTCTAACAGGCCATGGAACGGAATCAACTGACATCAAAATCCAGTCCGTTTGCTGCGAGACACTCCAATACTTTCGGCACGAATATGCGTTTGGCATGTAAATATCTGAAGTAACCGAGCTGAAAAGAACCCTTTTCGGCTCTCCAGAATCATAATTCACCGGTAGCCCGATTGTGAGGATTGCCTTCGAAGCCTTAATCAGACCCGCCTGCTCAAGAAGCTGGGATTCCTGGTCCGTCAACGGGAACTCATGGTGAATCAACTTCGCATCTTCAATTTCTTCCCATTTGCTCAATGAAAGTCGATCGAGCAACCGGTTCATTTCAATTCTGCTTTTGGCCGGCTTTATGGCATTGGCAGTCGAACAGAGAAGAAAGCTAAGTGATAAGACTAAAAACCATTTTGATGACACTTTCCAAGTTTACTGAAAGTCATCACAAATCAAAGGCACAAATCAAAACAAAGCATCTAAAATTCCCGAAACTTCCCCCGAGACTTTCTAACAATACGCAGAATTCCTGATTTCCGATCTTCCTTCATCTCAAAGCCGATAAAATGGATTTTAGCTTTTTCCGGAAGTTCATCCTGTAACTTATCAATATCATCCGCGAGTTGGTCCAAGTCCATCCGTTGCATCCTCGTCGGATAATTTCGTCCAAAACCACCGTCAGAAAGCAAAAAAACGACATCTGGTTCCCACTCAAAAATCTGCGTCATTACCGCTTGAATGCCATCCATCTGAGGACCATCTCTCCCTTCGATTCGTTGCCAGCTACTTGGGCTGTATCCTGAAGTGTGAAACTCCTCTTCCACCCATTCGACAGCTCTTCTCTTGTTCATTTGGGTTCCCACTTTCAAGTGATTGCTAAAAACTTCGTAGCGCCTTACAAACTGGACCACTCCGAATGAGGTGTTCGCATTCAGATTATCAATTAACTTAACGGTTTCTTCCTTGATTTTTATTACGGGAACCCCAGAACGTTCGGCTTTGTTCAAAACAGATTTAGAAACATCAAATGCGATCACAATTCTCCGCCCCGAATCCTTAATCCCGAAAAACGAAAAACTGGAAGACTCTCCACCACCCCAATCCCCTGCAATACTCGAAAGATCACCTGACGCAAACAAACCACTAACGGGCATTACCATATCCGGGTTCATCATTGGGTTGAAGGAGGACTCAGGCATTGGAGGTAAATCTGGAAGCGCATGTTCGGCCATCGACTTCGATTGAACGCGTTCCATCACCATCGGAGGACTAGCCACCTGCTCAAAAGCCGACTGAGCCACTCGATGGTCTAGTTCCTTTTGCGGAAGATAAATCGTCTTGTGGGCGATAAATTCAGGCTCCTCCTTTTTAGAAGGAACCATTACGACAATAAAAACAGTCACCAAGAGCAGAACAATCTGAACGATGACCGCCCAAAACAGAGGACCTGCGGTTCGGAAGGATTTTTCTTTTGCCCACTGAGAGATCACACTCTCTTTGACTGATCGTGACATGTTCGTGAAGGAATTCGATGGAAGACTCGAGCATTGTTAGAAACTCATCACAAGCAGACAATGCAAAACCTCCAATTCATCAGATTAGGAAAAATAAAACTTTTTTAGTTTTCTGCTCTTGACGATACCGCATATTTTTGATCTCTATAAATCTTTCGCGGGGTAGTAGCTCAGTTGGTTAGAGCGCCTGCCTGTCACGCAGGAGGCCGCGGGTTCGAGTCCCGTCTATCCCGCCATTTTTTTGGAGGAACCGGTCTGTTTTATGCCACGTCCCGTCGATATCGCCGCACTTCGCAACGAATACACCAAAAATAGCTTAAAGCGGGAAGATCTTAAAGCAGATCCGATCGAACAATTTAGATTCTGGTTCGATCAAGCCGTACAAACCGAAATTCGGGAACCCAACGCATTCATCCTCTCAACAGTAGACAGGCAATGCAAACCTGACTCCAGAAGCGTTCTTCTCAAGGCGTTTGATCTCCAGGGCTTTGTATTCTACACCAACTACGAAAGCAAAAAAGCGATTCAGATCGAAAACAATCCTTGGGTGAGCCTATGTTTTCCCTGGTACGATTTAGAGAGGCAAGTGATCGTCTACGGTCGCACTGAAAAGGTCTCGCAGGCCCAGTCTTTGAAATACTTCATGAGCCGACCGTTTGGAAGTAAAATTGGCGCCTGGGTTTCTCAGCAGAGCAAGGTGATTTCTTCCAAGGGTTTGTTGGAAGCAAAATGGAAAGAAATCGAGAATAAATTTAAAAACGGTGATGTTCCGCTACCCTCTTTTTGGGGAGGTTACTGCGTCAAACCCTCGAGCATCGAATTCTGGCAAGGTGGAAAAAACCGTCTCCACGACCGTTTTCGGTATCTGAGAATCGAGGATAATGAGGAACGCTGGCAAATTGATCGCCTGAGCCCGTAGCAACCGAATGATGGAACTTCCTCCCTCAAACCAACTTCATCCTCCCGATTGGGTGAAGCGTCACGAATCAGATTTTCGTGAAAGATTAGGTCACGCGAACTACGAGCGCCGAATTTTCAAGGAATCGAAGGTAAATCCTTCAAGTCCATACTCCCTTCTAAAATTTGCCAAAACTGCAGTCCGTGTAGGGGCTATCATCATTGAGTCAATCGCACTCACACTCTGCGGAAAATACGGCCGAGCGAGAGCCGAATGCAAAAAGGTTCGAACCACTCATCATGATTTTAAAGTAGGCAACACGGGAAAATCCATTAGCTTGCTTCATCTCAGCGATCTTCACATTCATACCGACTTTAATTTGGTCTATGCTTGGTTGAAAGCTGTTGAATCCCTCGATTACGATCTGGTTGTAATCACGGGTGATTTTGTAAACGCTTTCCAACTGCTTTCTGAAGATCAGTATGAATGTATTAGAAAACTTACAGATGCGCTAAGTGCTCCGATTTACGCAGTATTGGGAAATCATGACTGTATCTACTCCGTTCCTGCGCTGGAAGAACTGGGAATGCGAATTCTACTCAACGAGAGCGAAACAGTTCGCGTGAAAAATGCCCAAATCAACATCTCTGGATCTGACGATTCCCACTATTTCAAATCCAACGATTTCGAACTAATTTCAAAACGAAAATCAGCAGAAGCTGATCTTTCTATTTTTCTTACCCACGCACCTAAATATCTGAATACGATCGCGAAAGATGGTTATGACCTGTGCTTGGCAGGACACACCCATGGTGGTCAAATCCGAACCAAATCCCTCAAACCACTCCTCAAAAACGGAAATTATGCTCCAAACACAATTTTTGGTGATTGGGAGATCGAAGGAATGAAGGGTTACACATCGGTAGGAATGGGAACTGGGTTTCCCAGATTCAGGCTAAACTGCACTCCAGAGATTGCACTCCATCGAATCGAATTCTAGCGATTTTTTGAGGAATCACCCTAGAAACCGTTCAGGAAGAATAGAAAGAATCCAGGCAACAAGCCTCC